>JAFXZM010000059.1 GCA_017541275.1 Oscillospiraceae bacterium
CCACCGGCTCCGATACCTTCCACCTGACCCTTGAATACAAGGATGCAAGCGGCGAAACACAGTGGCCGCAGATTGCTTCTGTCTCCTCCGCCGGCGACTGGGCACAGCTCTATAATGCAGAGTTCACGATTCCGTCAGATGCGACGAACATTCAGATTTATGTCGAAGCAGAGTCCACCACCGGCAGCTTCCTTGTTGATGAAGTCATCGCCGCACCGAAGGGCACGCAGATCGACGGCCCGAAAGGCGTGACCCCGATCACCTATAAGCTCGCCGACCTCAACGGCGACGGCAAGACCACTGCGATCGACCTGACCCTCGCAAAGTACGGCATCCGCAAGGGCTTCGCCGTAAAGGCCGCCGAAAAGGCAGCCGATGTCGATTACAGCGGCACCGTTGACAAGACCGATATTGACTGGTTCGTACAGTTCCTCACCGGCCAGACCGATGCATTCCCGGAGAAGGTCACACCGCCCGCAGGTGAGATGCGCACGATCACGGAATACACCAACGCCGTGAAGGATTCGCTTGTGATGTATGAAACAAACGATTCCAAGACCAAAAAAGCCGGCGTCACGTATCCGGAAATCAAGAAGGAATACTATTTCTCCACCGCAGCAAATAAGAATAAGCCCTATAACATTATGCTCCCGGCAAACTATGATTCCAGCAAAAAATACCCCGTTCTGTATCTCCTCCACGGCTACTATGAAGATGAGGACCGCATGATCCTCAAGGGCAATGATCCGCCCATCCCGACCCCGCAGATTATCACCAACGCTATCGCGGAAGGCGCTGCAAAGGAAATGATCGTCGTTGTCCCGCTTGTATTCACCAGCGCAACCATGAACGGCCCCAGCGGCATGGATAACCAGAGCAATGCCGCATATGACGCATTCGTGGACGATATCGTTGACAGCCTGATGCCGCATATCGAGAGCAAATACAGCGTCGCAACAGGCCGCGAGAATACCGCAGTCACCGGCTTCTCCATGGGCGGCAGAGAGTCTCTGCTCATCGGCATGAAGCATGCTGACAAGTTCGGTTATGTCGGCGCAATCTGCCCGGCACCGGGCGTCGGCGGCGACTGGACCTTCGGCGGCGAGGAAAAGGCTCCGTCGCTCATCCTGCTGACCGCAGGCGACAACGACCAGACCGTTCAGACCATTCCGAGCACCTACCACGATGCGATGACCCAGAAGAACACACCGCATATCTGGCACTATGTGACCGGCGGTTATCACGGCGATAACTGCATCAGAGCACATGTTTACAACTTCGTCCGAATGATCTTCAAAGCATAAAATACCCATCAGCAGAGCGCCCCGCAGAGTATGCGGGGCGCTCTCAGTCTGTCGAAATCGGAGATACCACTTTATCGAAAAGCTGGCGCCCCGCATTCTCTGCGGGGCGCTCTGTCTTGTATATATTTTTCAACGGATTCATAGGGGAAGCGCAGTGCTCTCTGTATTGATCAGCGGTGCCAGATCAGGTCGCCGAGCATGAGATCGCGCTCAAGAACCTCCGGCTTTGTCTGTGCATTGATGCAGACAAGCTCAATTTTCATGATGCGAGCCCAGTCGCGAATGGTATCGTCAGAGATATCATAGGACAGCACGGTATGATGCGCACCGCCAGCACGAAGCCAGCATTCCAGCCCCTCCCGGAACGAAGGCTCCGGACGCCACATTGTCCGGGCGACCGGAAGATTCGGCATGTTCTGGAACGGCTTTTCGCAGGTGACATCCTGCACAATCAACCTTAATCTGCCGCCCGCGTCGATCAGCGAGACAGCCTTTGCCGCGCCGGCCTTGCCCTCAAAGACCACCCGTGCAGGGGGAGCCTTGTGGCCGATGCCGAGCGGATGCACCTCAATGCGGGGCTTTTCCGCCGCGATGGACGGGCAGACCTCCAGCATATGCGAGCCGAGAATCAGCTCACGGCTGTAATCGTAGGTATAGTCCTCCATAAACGAAGCCGCGCCGTCGGGATACATCGCCTTGATAACGGCGGTCATACCGGCAGTTTTCCAGTCACCCTCGGCGCCGAAGCCGTAGCCCTTGTGCATCAGATGCTGAGAGGCGAGGCCGGGGAGCTGCTCCATGCCCCAGAGGTCTTCAAATGTATTGGAAAAGGCCATAGCGCCCTCACGCTTCAGAATGCGCTCGATCGCGATTTCCTCGCGAGCCTGATAGCGGATGGTATCCGCATCGGCCTCATCGTATGTATAGAGCGCCGCATATTCCTGCATCAGCGCGTCAATCTCCGCATCCGTCACGGTGTTCATCTCTTTGACCAGATCGCCGACAGCCCATGTATTGACCTGCCAGCCGAGCTGCATCTGCGCCTCGACCTTGTCGCCCTCAGTAACCGCAACCTCGCGCATATTGTCGCCGAAGCGGACGATTTTGAGATTTCTGCTGAACTGCACGCCGACTGCCGCACGCTGCCAGTCCGCAATCTGCGCCTGAACGGCGGGGTCCTTCCAGAAGCCTGCCACGATCGCTCTGGGCTGACGCATTCTCGCGCCGATGAACCCATGCTCACGGTCGCCGTGTGCAGACTGATGCAGATTCATATAGTCCATGTCGATCTCATCGTTCGGAATGGTCTCATTGAACTGCGTATGGAAATGCAGCCACGGCTTTTGCAGCAGATTCAGCCCGTTGATCCACATTTTTGACGGGGAGAACGTATGGCAGAAGGTAATGATGCCCGCACAGTCATCGTCATAGTTCGCCTCACGGATGATCTGCACGATCTCCGCATTGGATTTTGCGGTCAGCTTGTATACAACAGGGAACGGGAGCTTCAGTCCCGCTGCAATCGCTCTGGAATCGGCATCGACCTGCCGGAGCGTTTCCTCGCCGTACATAGCCTGTGAACCGGTAATAAACCAGAATGTCATATTCTTTTCCTTCTTTCTCTTATTTTCGCGAAATCCGGCATTACAGCGCGGCTGCTGCCGATCGCTCGGCGGGAAGTCCGCTGCGGTACATTTGCATATATGCTGCGATACCGTCTGCATCGCTCTGACGCGGCGAGACCGTTTCGCCCTGCATGCCCGCAAATACCCGTTCATTCAGCCAGCGGGAGAGGGATTCCGCACGGTCTTTGCGGTTCATATAGGCCGCAAGCAGTGCGATGCCCCATGCACCGCCCTCCCCTGCTGCCCGCATCAGTGTCACATCTGCGCCGAGCGCCGCCGCAAGCACCGGCTGCGTCACGGAGGGATTCTTGAACAGTCCGCCGTGGGCGCAGATGCGTTCGAGCTGCACATGCTCCTCGTGCGTAAGAATATCCATACCGAGCTTCAGCGTTGCCATGCACGAATACACCAGACTGCGCATGAAATTTGCAGGCGTAAAACCGGCATCCGGCCGCCGCAGCAGCATCGGAATGCCGCTTGTCAGGCCGGTGATCTCCTCGCCGGAGAAATAATTGTAGGCCAGCACGCCGCCGCAGTCAGGGGCGCCCTGCGCGGCCAGCGAATAAACCAGATCATAGAGTGAACCCTTGTCCCGCTCACAGCCCGCTGCTGCAAGCATGCCGCCGAACAGACTGACCCACGCATCCAGATCGGAGGAGCAGTTGTTGCAGTGAACCATCGCAACCGGGTCGCCGCAGGGGGTAGCAACAATGTCGATTTCGCGGTGAACGCTTTGCAGGCTTTGCTCCAGCACGATCATTGCGAAGATTGAGGTGCCGGCGGAAACATTGCCTGTTTTCGGCGTAATGCTGTTTGTGGCGGTCATACCGGTCTGCGCATCGCCCTCCGGCGGGCAGAACGGAACACCGGCCTGAAAAACGCCTGTCGGGTCGAGCAGCAGTGCGCCGGCCTCTGTCAGTCTGCCCGCACATTCTCCTGCCGGAACGATCTTCGGTAGAATGTCGGCGAGCTGCTGCCGGAATGCAGTATCCGCGGTCATTTCCGCAAATTTCGCACACATCTGCGCGTCATACTGTCCGGTCTGCGGGTCGATCGGGAACATGCCCGATGCATCGCCGATGCCGAGCACGCGCGCGCCGGTCAGCAGAAAATGCACATAGCCCGCGAGTGTCGTCAGAAAGCGGATCTGCGGCACATGCGCCTCGCCGCTGAGAATCGCCTGATACAGATGCGCAATGCTCCATCGCTGGGGGATATTGAATGCGAATGCTTCCGTCAGGCGCTCCGCCGCCTCACCGGTCACGGTATTGCGCCATGTCCGGAACGGCACGAGCAGGCAGTCATCGCCGTCAAAGGCAAGATAGCCGTGCATCATTGCGGAGATGCCGAAGCCCGCCGCCGTTTTCAGCGGCACGCCGTACTGCGCCTGCACATTGTGCATCAGGTCTGCAAAGCACCCCTGAAGCCCGCTGCGCACCGCATCCAGCGAATAGGTCCAGATGCCGCCGGAGAGCTGATTGCTCCAGTCGAACACACCGCAGGCCAGCGGCGCACAGTCGGGAGCGGTCAGCACGGCCTTAATGCGTGTCGAGCCGAATTCGATGCCGATGCAGCACAAGCCCTGTGAGATTTCCTCTGCTCTGTTCATAGCCTCACCCCGTTTTCTGTTTCGAGGCGGAAACGCCGATGCGCTTCCGCACTGCAACGATCACGCTCTGCACGATCAGGAAGATACAGAGCATTGCTGCAACGGTGATGTCCTTCCACCACGCCTGATCGAGACCGATTGACGAAACGATAGTTTTGATAAGCGAAAGAGCCAGCACGCCGAACAGCGTTCCGAACACATTGCCGACACCGCCGGTCAGCATCGTGCCGCCGATGATTGAAGAAGCGATCGCGTTCATTTCCTCGCCTGACGCATGGGACGGCGAGCCGGAGCCGACATGCATGAAGTAGACAAATCCGCCGATGCCCGCGAGCAAACCGCAGGTCAGATGTGCAAGAAAGGTCGTGCGGCGGACATTGATGCCGAGCATGAGTGCGCTCTGCCGGTTGCCGCCGACAGCGTAGAAGCTGCGGCCTGTGCGTGTCCATTTCAGCATGACGAACATCAGCGCGACGATCACCAGCGCGACGATCACGCCGATCTCGACATAAGCGTCGATATATGCGCCGTGACGGTTATATGAGCCGAGACCGGGGACATTGATGCGGATATCCTTCAGCTTGAGAAAGCCCTCGTTCTGGACATTGAACGGATCTGTATGGACGATGGTTGTCAGGCCGCGCGCGAAGAACATGCCCGCCAGCGTGACGATAAACGGCTGAATTTCCAGATATGCGATCAGGTAGCCCTGCACAAGCCCGAACGCCAGCCCGATGCCCAGTGCAATCAGCAGCGCCGTCAAGACATTGCCGCCCTGATAATCGAGATGCACCGCACAGCACATGCTGACCAGCGCCGTGACGCCGCCGACGGAGATGTCGATGCCGCCGGAGATCATGACCAGCGTCAGGCCGCAGGAGAGAATGATGAGTGCGGCATTCGCGTTCATGATATTGAACAGTGTCTGCGGTTTTGTGAAGCCCTCTCCCAGCCCGAAGATCGCGATGAGATACATCACGATAAAGACGAACACGGTGATTGAGGTGAGGAGATTGGTGTCGGACATATTCCGCAGGAATCCGCGGATTTTTTTTACAGCAGTCATAGTTCAACCCCTCCTGTCACGCGGCACTGCCGGAGGGCTTTCCGGCGCGTGCTTTCTTCATCAGGCGGGAGAACTTTTCGCGGACAGCCGGTGCGCTGCACACGACCAGCAGAATGACGACGACCGCCTTATAAGCGGAAATCGCAGCCGGCCGGACGTTCAGACTGTAAAGCGTTGTGGTGAGATACTGGATGACATAAGCACCGAGAACTGAGGCGCTCATGCTGAATTTTCCGCCGCTCAGGGCATTGCCGCCGAGCGCGACCGCAAGGATCGCATCCATTTCGATATCCTTCGCGATGACGGAATAATTGATCGAGCCGACGCGGCTGGTCTTAATCAGTCCGCAGACGCCGACGCAGAGGCCGAGAATCACATAGGCCGTGAGCTTGATGACGGCGGGATTCAGGCCGTTGAGGCGGGAGGTTTTTTCGTTGATGCCGACGGCCTGTGCATAGAGGCCGATGTTCGTGAATTTCAGCATCGCCCATGTCACAATGAAGCAGACAATAGCGATGAGGAACGGTGTCGGAATCGGGATGCCGGGGATATAGCCGCCGAAATACTTGAATTCGATGTCATTGACGACCGGCAGCCGGTTATTGTTGACCCACGCGGCGATTGAGCGCCCGGCGGTAAACAGAATCAGCGTTGCGACCATCGGCTGAAGCCGGAAGAACGCGACCAGCGCACCGTTGAAGGCGCCGCAGGCAGCCGCCGCAAGGCAGCCGATCAGAAATGCGACAATGATCGGTGCCTGCATGTGTTCGGGACTGGGATTCGTGCCGCAGAGAACGCGCAGAATCACGCTGCCGCTGATTGCGATGCCCGCGCCGACACTGATATCCTGTCCGCCGGAGGCGGCAGTCACGAGCGTCATGCCAATCGCCAGAATCGCGAGCTCCGAGCCGGAATCAATCACAGAAATGATGCTGCCGGTCAGCACCGGGTCGCCGTTGACATTGTGCATCAGGGATATTGAAAAGAACGACCGGTCCACGATCAGGTGGAAGATTGTCAGCAGCAGCATAGCAGCCAGCGGAATCATGATCTGATGCCGCAGCAGTCCGGCAAAAAACGCGCCCGCACCGCTGCGGTTCGGCTTAGCAGTCATGCGCCGTCACCTCCTGCGATTGTTTTCATGATAGATTGCTGCGTGAGCTGATCGCCGGTCAGCTCCCCGACCAGTCTGCGGTCGCGCATCACGAGCAGCCGCGAGCAGGTACGGAGCATTTCATCGGTCTCGGAGGAAATGAACGTCACGCTCATGCCCTCAGAGGCGAGCTTCAGCACCAGCTTCTGAATGTCGATCTTGGTACCGATGTCGATGCCGCGTGTCGGCTCATCGAGGATGAGATACTGCGGTTCGGTGAGCAGCCAGCGGCCGAGAATGACCTTCTGCTGATTGCCGCCGGAGAGTGATTTGATCGGTGTATTGACCGATGCTGTTTTGACATCGAGCAGCTTGATGTATTTTTCCGCAAAACGGATCTTCTGCGCACGCGAGAACGGCCGGAAAAAGCCGCGCTTGACCTGCAAAGCGAGAATGATGTTGTCGCGGACGGAGAGATCGCCGATGATGCCGTCGCGTTTGCGGTCCTCCGGCAGGTAGCCGATGCCGGCGCGCATGGCGTCGATCGGCCGGTGAATCCGGACGGGCTTGCCGTTGACCCTGACCGTGCCGCTTGTGACCTTATCCGCACCGAAGATTGCGCGGACAGATTCGCTGCGGCCCGAGCCGAGCAGACCGGTAAAGCCGTTGACCTCGCCGCGGCGGATATAGAACCGGAACGGTGCGATTCCCTCAGCGGAACAAAGATTCTCCGCCTCATAGACCGGCACGGTCTTATCGTCAGCGGAAGCAGGGATCTCGCTCTTGATATCCGCCATATCATCGAGCTCCTTGCCGAGCATTTTCGAGACAAGCTCCACGCGCGGAAGTGCCTCTGCATCATAGCTGCCGACGAGCCTGCCGTCGCGCAGTACGGTAATGCGGTCACAGACCTCATAGACCTGATCGAGGAAATGCGTAACAAAGATGATGCCGACGCCGCGCTCCCGTAGGTCGCGCATAAGCCGGAACAGCTTTGCGACCTCATGCTCATCGAGCGAGGAGGTCGGCTCGTCGAGAATCAGCACGCTGCATTCCATATCCACGGCGCGTGCGATCGCGACCATCTGCTGCACAGCGATCGAGCAGCCCGCGAGCTGCTGCGAGGGGCTGACGGCAATGCCGAGCGATTCCAGCAGCTTGGCGGCCTTTTTGTTCATGCTCCGCCAGCTAATCAGCCTGCCCTCACTGCGTCCGAGATAGATATTCTCAGCAACAGAAAGATTCGGGCAGAGTGATATTTCCTGATAGACCGTGCTGATGCCGGCCTGCTGTGCATCCTGCGGCGAATGAATCTGCACAGATTTGGAATGGTCTCCGTGCAGATAGATCTGCCCCTCATCTCTCTCATAAACGCCGGTCAGAACCTTAATCAGCGTGGATTTTCCCGCGCCGTTTTCCCCCATCAGCGCATGGATTTCACCCGTATGCAGCGTAAAATCGACGTTCTGCAGGGCCTTGACGCCGGGAAAGGCTTTCGAGATTCCCCGCAGCTCCAGAACTGTCTTCTCGCCCATACCAATCCCTCCTTGAATCCGTGATACGATAGAAAGATAGAAAAAGGGCGGGAAGACATACAGAATCCTATATGCCTCCCCGCCCCCGCAGTTCAGTCATTGGCGCATCATTCTCCGATGCCGTACTGATCGACGTCCTCCTGCGTAATCGTTGCAGCGTCGAAGCCCTTTTCCTCCATGATGATCGTCTTTTCGGCGAGCTTTTCGCCCTTTTCGAGCTTCTGGATAATATCAATCAGGTAAGAAGACTGGAACGGATTGCACTGACCGTCGTAGTTCCAGTTGCCTTCCTTCAGCTCCTTGAGCGCCCACTTGTTGCAGTCAAAGCCCATAACGATGACGTCCTTGCCGACACCGTGCGAGATATTCGATTTATCCAGTGCTGTCACAGCACCCTTTGCCATATCGTCGTTCTCTGCATAGATGACATTGAACGGCTTGGAGGAATCAATGACGGCCTGCACAATCTGCTGTGCATTTTCGGCACTCCACGAACCGCTCTGCTGTGAAACGATGTTCCAGCCGAGCTCGGAAGCGGTCTTGTCGAGCGCACCGGAGCGGCCGATCTGTGCGGCAGTGCCCATTTCGCCCTGAATATGGATGATATTATATTCGCTGAGATTCTGCGCCTTCAGCCATTCGACAGCGGTTTCGCCCTCCTTTTCCATATCGGAGACAACCGAAGCTTCATAGAGGCTCTCGTCCGCATCAATCACGCGGTCAAAGAGAATGACCTTGACGCCGGCCTTCTTCGCATCCTGAAGAACGCCGTCCCAGCCGGCAGTACCCGCGGCAGAAAGCAGCAGATAATCGACATCATCCTGAATGTACTTCTGAGCATACTGCATCTGCTCGTCGTTCGTCTTGCCGTAGGAGAACTGTGCGTCATAGCCGTTCTCCTTGGTAAATGCAGCCTTGAGGTCTTTGTCATTCGCGGTGCGGTAGCCGGATTCATTCGGGTCGTTGTTGATGATGCCGACCTTAATGAGCTCCTTCTTGTCTCCGCCGCATCCGGTCATACATGTGCAGCCGAGCACGGATGCTGCAATCAGGGAAAAGATTCTGCGCTTTTTCATAATATCACTCCTTCATACTACTCTGTTGACCGGCGGTCAACTTGTATTTACATTATAAACAAACACGTTCGTACATTTATACCGCATTTGTTATCCGAAATGTCGATTATTTTACGGTACTGCCGCAGGCCGGAAGCAGCGGATCAGCTTTTCCGGTTTGCGGCGGTCTGGAATTCGCGCGGTGTTTTGCCGGTATGCTTTTTGAAAATCTGGCTGAAATAGCGGTAGTCGCGGAAGCCGACCTCATAGGCGACCTCATAGATCATCCTAGCGGAGCAGCAGAGCAGTTCCTTGGCATGCTGAATACGCACTTTTGTCAGATAATCCGATAAATTCTGCTTTGCCTCCCGCTTAAAAACGGCGCTGAGATAGGACGGGCTCAGCCCGACTGCATCCGCGATCTGCGGCAGGGAAAGGTCATCATGCATATAGTTTTCGCAGATAAAAGCCTTCGCTTTCGCGACGATATTGTTTCCGCTTTCCGCGGCATGTGCAATGCGCCAGCGGATGCACTGCTCGACCATATCATGCAGCAGCGAAGTTGTACCGTCAGTTGTCCGGAGCTGCTCGGAAAGGCTGTCGATCGTCCCGAAGCAGCCGGCAAATTCGGTACCCGAAACGCCGACATCAGCGGCAAAGCGCTGCGCGGAAAGGTACAGATCCATGCCGATATAGAGCCGGAGCATGAGAGATTCCAGCTCACGGAAGCGGATCTGTGTCAGATAGCGGTCCACGGCCTGATGGCAGTCCTCCAGCGCGCCGCACTGCATCAGGCTGATGATCTGCTCCGAATCCAGATGCCGGACATCGCAGCAGTCCTCACGGTTCACGGTTCCTGTCATCATCGCTCACCACCTCGTGCAGGCCGCGCAGGATTATGCGCTGACGCCGTCGGGCTCCGCGTCCTCCGCAGCCCGCTCAGCAGGCCGAATGATCTTTACGGAATCGCGGATGACCAGCTCCGGAACAAAAATGCAGTCATTCTGGTGCTCTGCGGGAGCATTCATCTGTTCGATCAGCATTTTCGCGGCCATTTCGCCGAGAAGCTGATGCGGATGCCGCACTGTTGTCAGCGGGACGTCGCAGATTTTGGAATACTTGGAATCGTCAATGCCGACGACGGAGAGATCCTCAGGCACAGCGATATCGTGCTCCCGGCAGAAGCGCAGGAGGTTGACCGCGAGCTTGTCGTTATAGCAGACGATCGCGGTCGAGCCGCGGATCAATTCGAGCAGCTTTGTTTCGGCATACTGGAAGATCGCGCTTTTCTCGGCTGTTGCAAACCACAGAACGGAATTTTCCGCAGTACGGACGCCGTGTGCGAGGCAGCTTTTCATATAGCCGCAGTAGCGCTTGTGTCCCTGAATGTCATCGAGTGCGAAAATGCCGCTGATGCGCCTGTGTCCGCACTCAAAGAGATGATCCGTAACGGTCTGGCCGGCAGCCTCATCGTTCATGGCTGCATAGGGGAAATCGGCCCACGGGTATTTCGCATTAAAATAGACCAGCGGGATATTATTCTTTTTGATTTCCTGATAGAGCTCCATGTTCGGATTGGGCAGTGCGCTTTTCGAGGGTTCAACGATCAGACCCTGCACGCCGTTTGCGATCATCGTGCGAAGCGCCTGAGCCTCCTCGGAGACCTGATTATGGGTAATGGCAAGCTGCATCGCGATGCCGTTTTCATTCAGAACCGACTCGATGCCGGTCACAATCGACGGAAAGATATAATCGCTGAAATAGGTCGAGATGACGCCGACGCAGCGGTTCTGCACAGCAGGCTTTGCGGTGCCGCTCTTGACGAAGGTGCCGCTGCCGCGGACGCGGTAGATAACATTTTCGTTTTCGAGGCATTTGAGGGCCTGCCGGACGGTCTGCCGGCTGACGCCGTGGATGCTGCAAAGCTCTTTTTCGGATAAAAACCGGTCATTGGGCTTCAGTTGCCCGGAACGGATGTAATCCTTGCTCCAGTCAACGATCGCAAGATACTTATATTCTTCCATGATTTCACCTCCGCGGGACAACACAGGTTCCCGGATTTGTCTCAATTATACCATACAACTGTGAAGATGTAAAGACATATTTGGATATTTGCTTTCAATTTGTGTGTTTGTTCAAAATCGTACACTGTTTTTTGTGTATTTTCACGAAGCATTCCGTCGATTCACAGACAAATTGACAGCAGCGGTATACAAATCGCCATAAGATGCACGTAACAAGCGCACAGTTTTTCCGCAGCGTGCGAACGTGAGCAGCCGTTTCCGGACACAGACATCCGGCAATACAGGAGGGAGAGTCTGAGAAGAAACCATAAACAGCGGCGCTTCTTTTCCCTCTCTGTTCACGCGAAAAATATGCCGAAAGCAGTTTTTTGAACGCAGGCTCTTGATTTCTTCGCAGAGAAATGGTATAATGTAAGGGACGGTGTCCGTTCCGGTCAGTGCGCCGGCGTTTCGGCCGCCCGAAATCAAATTTTCTCGCTTTATGCCAGAAAGGAGTATTTGAATGATCTATTCGCACGAAGTAGAAACAATGTGCCCGATCGCACAGGGTGCAGCGCACGGCGCAGCTCCGATCCCGGAGGAAGCCAAGTGGGTCAAGGCCAAGGAGATCAAGGATATTTCCGGCTTTACGCACGGCATCGGCTGGTGCGCTCCGCAGCAGGGTACATGTAAGCTGACCCTGAATGTCAAGGAGGGCGTCATTCAGGAAGCACTGGTCGAGACCATCGGCTGCTCCGGTATGACCCATTCCGCCGCTATGGCTTCCGAAATTCTGCCCGGCAGAACCATTCTCGAAGCACTCAACACAGACCTTGTCTGCGACGCGATCAATACCGCAATGAGAGAGCTGTTCCTCCAGATTGTCTACGGCCGTTCGCAGTCCGCATTCTCCGAGGGCGGTCTGGTCATCGGCGCAGGCCTTGAGGATCTGGGCAAGGGACTGCGTTCGCAGGTCGGAACGATGTACGGCACGCTCGCAAAGGGTCCGCGCTACCTCGAAATGACCGACGGCTATGTCACCGGCCTTGCACTGAACGAGGATGACGAGATCATCGGCTACAAGTTCGTGAACTTCGGCAAGATGATGGACTTCATCAAGGCAGGCGATGACGCAAACACCGCATTTGAAAAGGCACAGGGTCAGTACGGCCGTGTGGCAGATGCAGTGAAGATCGTTGATCCGAGAAAGGAATAAGGAGGATTTGTAAAATGGCTTTATTTGAATCGTATGAAAGACGCGAGAAGCAGATCCTCGCTGTAATCAAGGAATACGGCATCAACTCGATCGAGGAGTGTGCAGAAGTCTGCAAGGCAAAGGGCCTTGATATCTACAAGCTGGTCGAGGGCATTCAGCCGATCTGCTTTGAGAATGCAAAGTGGGCATACACAGTCGGCTGTGCAATCGCGATTAAGAAGGGCTGCACCAGAGCAGCCGATGCCGCTGCCGCAATCGGTGAGGGACTTCAGGCGTTCTGCATTCCCGGTTCCGTCGCAGACCAGAGAAAGGTCGGCCTCGGCCACGGCAACCTCGGCAAGATGCTGCTTGAGGAGGAGACCGAGTGCTTCGCATTCCTCGCAGGCCACGAGTCCTTTGCTGCTGCTGAGGGCGCAATCGGAATTGCAGAGAAGGCAAACAAGGTTCGCAAGAAGCCGCTTCGCGTAATCCTGAACGGCCTTGGAAAGGACGCAGCGCAGATCATTGCAAGAATCAACGGCTTCACCTATGTTGAGACTGAAATGGATTACCACACCGGCGAGGTCAAGGAGGTCTTCCGCAAGGCATATTCCGACGGACTGCGTGCAAAGGTCAACTGCTACGGCGCAAATGATGTTGTCGAGGGCGTAGCGATCATGTGGAAGGAGAATGTCGATGTTTCGATCACCGGCAACTCCACGAACCCGACGCGCTTCCAGCATCCGGTTGCAGGCACCTATAAGAAGGAGCGCACCGATGCAGGCAAGAAGTATTTTTCCGTTGCATCGGGCGGCGGTACAGGCCGTACCCTGCACCCGGACAACATGGCAGCCGGCCCTGCATCCTACGGCATGACCGACACCATGGGCAGAATGCACTCTGACGCACAGTTTGCAGGCTCCTCCTCCGTGCCGGCGCACGTTGAGATGATGGGACTGATCGGCATGGGCAACAACCCGATGGTTGGTGCAACAGTTGCTTGTGCAGTTGCTGTTGAAGAGGCTATGAAATAAGCTGAAAGCAGCGTAAATGCGTTATATTGAGAAATCCCGACAAGTCATGCGATTTGTCGGGATTTTTGTTTTTTGATGCAAAAGCAGCGATTTGTCACCCATTTGTCACCCGAAATCTGAGGTAGATGACAGGGTGGGTGACAAAAATGATTTTTGCTCATTATAGCAGCATTACAAACAAAAGGCAGCCCGCGGGCTGCCTGAATCATCTATTAGAAAAGTGTGAAGATGAGATCAATCGTCTTCCATTAAAAACTTATGCGGCGGGACATCAAGAGCTTCAGCAATATCGAACAAGGTATCCAGCGAAATCGTGCGATTCACATTCGGCGCCTCGACCGCACCGATAAATGCAAGGTTTTTGTCAATCTGCTCAGCAAGCTGCTCCTGTGTGAAACCGCGCAGCTTGCGGTAATACCCAATTTTCAAGCCAATCGTACGATATTTCTCATAATACTGCTCTTTCATATAGTCACCGCCTTACAGTATTATTCTATCATATTTAGATGGCAATATGAATTTGCTGAAATGCAATCTGTATTGTATTATAGGCAATATTTCACGTTGGTAATTCACAAAATATCATTGTGAATTTTGTCAAAATCAACAAAGATGCATAGAGCTAGCATTATTCATAAAAAATCAATTGATTTCGAGATACTATTGTGCTATAATATGGTATATTATCCATGTGAACAAAAATGGCACTACGAGATGGCTCAAAAGGAATCAATAAGAATCGGAGGATACATAATGGATAAAAAATCAGTGATAATCAGTGCTGTATCGGTCGCCGGTACACTGGTTGTTGTCGGTGCGTTCGTTCTTGGAATGAAGGTTATGGAAAAGAAACAAAGCAAAGAGCAAAGTACAGCGGAGAGCATTCATGAGGAAACTGTTGCTGTTACTGAATCAGAGTGCACAACTGTAAATGAAACCACGGAGAGTACAACAACTACTACCACCTTAGCAACCACAGAGGAGACAACAACCGTCACAACTGTCACAACCGCACCGAAACCGACGATAACAAACTCGTATCTGTATTATATTAACACCGGTATCGGCTGCAAGCTGTATCTTCATGTAGATGGAGATTATACAGACTATGAATATGAAGTATATCTGGGGTCTGACAAAACAGATGACGGCAAAAACAGCAAACAGGAATTCTTGGTCGCCGAAGGGTTAGGCGGCGGGATCAGCACTTATAAGGCGCTAGTAACTGCGTGGAACCCGGATCACAGCCAATCTGTTGAGCAGTGGGCTTATATCAATGAGAATCTCTCTGATGACGGTTCAGTGCATCCTCCCCAAACAGAGGAATACTTATTTGGTGGCTATGTCACCGGCGTTAAAAAAAGTCTCAATCTACGCAGAAAACCAAGTGCAGATTCGGCGTCTCTTGCAGAGATCCCGGACGGAATGCAGCTCGGAATATATCGTGCAGATGTGAACGGCTGGTACTGGACCGAGTATAACGGACTCAAGGGGTATGTGAATGCAAAATTCATCAAAGAAATTGAACCGTATGATCCTTTTACGGACGGTCCAGGAAATGTTATTTCTTACATACAAGGCGGAGATGCACCGCTTCGGGATTACCCCGCTGATAACGGTTCCGTCTATACCTTCATTCCGGATGGGACGGAAGTCGTTTTGATCAGCAGAGAGGGCGATTGGTTTATGGTAACTTATGACGGTGTAACCGGCTATATTCACAAATCACATACGGGATGGTGACAGAGCTTCTTTTCTCTCGTAATGCAATACCAATACCTGAAAACATATAGAATAGAGGTGCGGATATGGATTTGAAAAGAATGATTGCGCTACTGGTGTCAGTTACTATATGTACAGTAAGCGGCCGAAACGATGTATTCTGCCAGATTCAGGCAAATGCAGATACTTATGGAACTGACATAACTTATGAAAGATATTGTCACAGTCAGCTTGAAAATATCATTGCAGGCGGCTGCATAGAATGCAGTGCCGGTGATACGGTTTTCTACCCCGTTTATTTGCTGAACAATACGGATTACGGATATTCCGCGGGCGGCATCAGAATGATTCCTGACCGCGATCTGACTCTTGTTCTGGATAGTTCCGGGAATATGAACGCCCGAGCCAGAGAGGCCGGAGATTCCGGTATTCATATATATTACTATAACAAAGACAAAAACATCATTGCTGCCGGTCTGGCTAGTTACAACGCTGATAGTGATAACGGACGCCTCTTCACTGTGCAGTTTCAGGTACCTTACACCGCACAAGCCGGAGCAGTATACCCGATCAGAATTGAGGTGGATGAATGGCTCGACCACAAAGGAAATGCTTTATCGGTTAATGTATATGACGGCTGGATTTATATTAAAAGCGACGAAAATTATGAACCGGAATTGCCGGAGCCGAGAGCGGCAAGCGGGCAATATGCAGTTCCTTCTCTGACCGGAAAAGCACAGGAACCGCCTGCGGTGACGAAAAGTATGTCGGTGCTCGGAGAACCGGACGAAGCCGGTATTCGGGTATTAAAAGCATACAGCTTTCAGTATATAGAGCCTGTTGACGGCTGCTTCTATTCACATGACCGCCGTACATTTAGCTTGAGCGGACAGTCAGCAACCCTCTCACTGGCAAAATACTACATCAATGCAGACGGGTATTTCTGTGATGCAGACGGTAACGCTTCCGGGAATGAACAGTATGAAGAAAACGGAGAGATACCGTACCGTGTGAGACCATTTGAAACAAAAGCCATGGATATATCAGAATATGTCCGTCCGGCTGAAACAGAGAATACACCAAGCAAAATCTGGCGGAATGAAATCGAATCCGTACTTGGAAAAAGCTACACACTGAAACAAGAACTGAGTGTCCTTCATACAAACAACTATCAGATCGGAATGTACTATTACAGCAATAAAATAACGGATGCTGATTTTATAATCGGAACCGAACCGGTCTGTATCGGTATCTATGATCTTTCCGTTGGCGTAAAGGGCGATATGGATCTCAATAATCAGGTAAGTTTAGCGGATGCATTTCTCGCACTGACAGTGTATAGATCTGCACTGGCGCAATTTCCGTATTCCTTTGGTACAGATGAGCCGGAATGGCGGGAAAAATTACGCTTCTTTTTAGCTATCATACCGGATTATCGTGGAATGGATGATTATGTCACTGGCAAAGATTATGTGACTGTCGAAGATGCTCAATATATACTGAATTATTATGTCTCTAATGTGCTGTGCTTAGAGAAAAAAGAATGGGAAAATATTGCGGGGGTTGATATAGATCAAAACCCGCCAGAATCAGACCCGGTTCAATATATCACCGAAACCACAACGACTACAACAACCACAACAACAAC
>JAFXZM010000060.1 GCA_017541275.1 Oscillospiraceae bacterium
AAACACCGTAGGTTCGATTCCTACCTTGCCCACCACGCAGTGCGTGGCTCCATTGATCTAAAGATCTCCGGAGAGTTCACTTGTTATCATAGCTTGTGACTCTCCGGAGGGAGCCCGTATTCTTCTTTGATATTTGGTCGCATAAGCCTAACCGGAAAGGCAGCTGTTTGCTAAACAGTGAGTAGCCGTGTGAATCGCGGTGTCCGGGTTCGATTCCCGGTGTGACCGTTATGAACAGCTGAGTTGGCGATTCCCGACTCAGCTTTTCTCGCCTGTAAACGAGCTATGAGCGACGGTGAACGCGGCGTTCACCGTCAATGCAATCATCCTGCTGCCAGTATTTCGTGCATTGTCATTTCCTTGCCGTTTCCTTGAACGCTGTGGTACTGAAATGGTACTCCGGCATAATGAATAAGAAACGGATAGCCGTCTGTTAAGGACGGTCTATCTGTGTTTGGGTGTATTCAGTTACTAAGCTAAATCAGAATTTGCGGGGAGCCCCCGCTGGCAGGATTCTTCCAATGCGCCTCACAGCGCAAAGATCGAATAGGCTCTGCGATAAATCAAATTTTAACTGTTAAAGTATTTTTCTATTTTCTATTCCGTTTGTTCCTCTATTCTCTCCAGAAAGTCGCTGATGATCTCTGCGACATCATCGGGACGCTGGTCATAAATACAGTGTATCCCCGGCAGCAGCACCAGCTCACAGTTCCCCATTTTGTCAAGATAGGGCTGCAATTCGGTATCACGGAGTTTTTGCAGCATATCCATATCATACCCGGATTCCGGAAACTTAGGCTGTTTCCTCCCCGTGAATTCACATTCCTGCTTATCCCAAGCCAGCATTTCATCTATTTCTTGTCCGGACTGAAATCCCCAACTTGAACAAATATAAACTTTCGGAACATCATTTGGCTTGATCGCATGATATGCAGTATTGCAGATTTCATTCATATGCTCATCTTCGTAGCAAAAAGCAGGATTAAATGTATGATGCAGATTCAATGCTTCCGAATACTTTCGCTGTTCATCCGAATAATTCATACCGGGGATTACAGTTTTTAACAGAAACGACTTCGCAAGTCTTACCAGTCCCATCTGATTTGCCGCAATCGCAAACCGATTCTCAAATGCACTGCCATCTTCCAAAGCAATATCAGGGTTATCGCTGAGTTGTGTTCCGGCAAGAAAAATGACACCCTCGATCTCTTCCGGATACTGACTTACCCAATATGTCGCATAAGCACCGCCCAGCGAATGTGGAAGCAGAATGTATGGTGCTTCGATACCGGCATTTTTCAGCGCAGTACGGTAGTGATCCACAACACGCTCCACTGTCTGCGGCTCCTTTGTATCATCGCTGAGTCCATAACCCGCACGGTCAACGATTACGATCCGGTTTTCTTCAGTCAGACCGCCCATGAGGCGCTCCATTCTGACACTGTAATCAAATACGCCTTTGCCCGATAATCCTACGAATGTATGCTTACCGTTTTGAATTCCGAAATCATGTACATTCAGCGAATAATCCCCGACCGAAACAGGATTGTAATACCCTGCTTCGGTCAGCATCTGCTTTTCTTTTGATAACAGGATTCTGTGGATTACAAATGTGATCGCCAGAAACAGAATCATAATACAAGCCATGATCGCAAGTACTTTTTTTACTCTATTTGATTTTTCAGATTTCATCGCTTTATCCTCCAAATTCACACAGAGAATGCTGTTAGGATTTCTTTCAGTTCGTCATGCTTTTCTCCTGTAAATACCGATTTAGCGAAAGAAGCTTCATGTTTCCTTCACACCAGAATTATAGCACAGCAGGGAGAAAAAGTCAATCAGAACGCATCAAAGTCCGCCTGTCCAGCGACCTTATGCCAGCCGTCATATTCGTCATTTTCCTTTTCCGTGAACATATCATTCACGACTCCGATTATGCGCAGATCAAACTCCGAGAGGGACAGCCCGATCTGCACACGCATTCCCGCTCTTGCATACAATGTACCACAGACGTTCCGTCTGGAATCCAGAGAGAAATGAGTGAGGAATATGATGATTGATGCGAGCCTCGGCAGGGCAAGCTGCTGCGGATTCCCGCCCGGCATCTCGCAGCCGTTCCCGCCGCGTCCGAATCCGTCCCTCCCGCGCACGGAGCCGGATGCGATTCAGATTCGCCTTTCCACAGCACAGACGGCACTCGCCAACGGCGCGGCGATTCCGCTGAACGGCGTTGTCCGGCAGATCGGAAACGGGCTGAGCTATGACCCGGCAAACCGCGCCGTTTCGGTCAGTGAGGCAGGCGTTTACCGCTTTGACTGGCATGTGCTGGCGGAATCCGCGGACGGTGCCGACCCGGTGATCGTGCTGCAGTCGCTGGACGGGCAGACCGTGCTCGGACTTTCGGGCATCCCCGCAGATGCAGCCGGGAGCGGCGCACTCGTGAGCGGTACGGCAGTCGCAGCACTTCCGGCGGGCAGCGCATGGGTGCTGGTCAATGCCTCCGGCGCGGCGATCGACATTCCGGTCGCGGGGACGGCACCGGCGGCGTTTGCGGCGTCGCTGACCGTCACAGAGGCCGGATAACCGGAAATGACGGATCCCCTGCATAAACAGCAAAGCCCCGAAGCGGTGAAGGCTCGCTTCGGGGCTTTATTCAGCTGCGGGGATCATTCCGCTGCAAGATAATCCTGAATGATGCTGCAGCCCTGTCAACAAAAAACGCCGCCGCATCTCTGACAGAGCAGTCAGGGATGCGGCGGACGCTGTACTGTATTGTTATTTTTGATTCTTCTGATAGATCAGCATCAGCCCTTTGAGCAGAAGCTGATCGTCCTGAATGATCTCCCGCTTGCAGAACGGGATGATCCTGCCGGAATTTCCGCCGGTCGCGACAGCGGTGCACGTGACGCCGAGCTCCTCCTCAATGCGTCCGATCACGCCGTCAACAGCCGAGGCGGTGCTGTAAATGATGCCGCTTTTCATGCAGTCCACGGTGTTCGTGCCGATCACATGCTTGGCCGGCTCCAGACTGATCGCCGGGAGCTGCGCCGCACGGCTGGAAAGCGAATCCAGCGAGACGCGCACGCCGGGGATGATGAGGCCGCCGAGGAAGCGGTTGTCCGCATCCACAACGGAGATCGTTGTAGCGGTGCCCATGTCCACGATGATGACCGGCCGCGGATAATAATGCGCCGCCGCGACGGCATCCGCCACACGGTCGCTGCCGAGTGCGGCAGGATTGTCGATCAGAATTTTCAGGCCGGTCCTGACGCCTGCGCCGACGGTCAGCGGTTCTTTGCCGGTCATGCGCAGCACCGCCGCACGGACGGTCTGTGTTACCGGCGGGACGACCGATGAAATGATGCAGCCGCTGCAGCCGGAAGCAGACATGCCGTTCAGCTCCAGCACTGTCCGGATCAGCACCGTATATTCCAGCTCCGTGGAGAGCGGTTCGGTCGCAAGCCGCTCCGTGAAGAGGATACGATCCCCTTCAAAGCAGCCCACAACCACATTCGTATTGCCGATATCGACCGCTAAAACCATTGTCCGTACTCCGTTCAGTTATCTTCCAGCGGCAGAATATGCGAGCCGTAAAGTGCCGCACCGACGCCGCCGCTGATGATCGTCGAGGTGATCATCTCCACGACCGCATTGATGCCGACAAACAGGCAGATGAATGCAAGTGTGCCGCCGAGCGTATAGCTCTTGCCGAATTTCTCGTAAAGATCCTGTACGTAGTCGGTCTTGCCGAACAGCAGCACAAGTGCGCTCATGAAGAACGCGGTATTGAAGAACGCGGAGCAGAAGCCCGTGATAAAGCTTGCCTTGCCGCCGCCAATCTTTTGGGAAAGACCTTTATGGATCAGGCCGATCAGCAGGCCGTCCATTGCACGCGGGACAAACCGCTGAATGAACGCCAGCAGCGGGTTGATCGAGACAAGGGTCGCGCCCATGCCGCTCGGGATGCCGATGCCGAAGCACTGCAGAAAGCTCAGAATGCCGAATACGGATCCGATGACGAGGCCGCCTACCGGTCCTAAGGCAATCGCTGCAATGGCGATCGGGATGATGTTGAGGGTGATCGACAGCGGGCCGACCGGAATGGTGCCGATCGGGGTGAATGAGAACAGCAGCAGCAGTGCTGTCATCATGCCGAGGATCACGATCTTCTTGGTGTTGGTTTTGCTCATTTGAATATCCTCCTTGTTATCATTCCCCTTGCGGGGATACAATACAGTGTTTCTATTATAGCACGGGAAGTCGGAAAAGTAAAGGGTTGATTCCGTATTGTAACTATTCATGCTTCATTTTTTTCTCATGCAGCGCATCCTGATTTTTTCGCATTTCTCCCATTGCAATAATCCTGAGAATATGGTATAATATAGGCACCCGCCCTTCAATCTTTTTGGAAGCGACAGAAAAGGAGTGAACAGCTATGGCACAAATGGAGTCTCTTGCTTACAAATGCCCGAACTGTGCTGCGGATCTGAAGTTCTCCGCGAAGGATCAGCGCTTCAACTGTGAATACTGCCTCAGCAGCTTTACAGAGGAGGAGATGAAGTCCATTGCGGCAGCACTCGAACAGCAGACAGCCAACCGGCCGCAGGAGGAAGTCGCGGTCGATAACGAATTTGCAGAGCAGACCTCGGTCTATATCTGCAACAGCTGCGGCGCAC
>JAFXZM010000061.1 GCA_017541275.1 Oscillospiraceae bacterium
CTGAACCGGCGGCTGCATAGGCGGCTGAACCGGCGGCTGCATAGGCGGCTGAACCGGCGGCTGCATAGGCGGCTGAACCGGCGGCTGCATAGGCGGCTGAACCGGCGGCTGTACAGGCTGCTGCACGGGCGGCTGTATTGGCTCCTGAACCGGCGGCTGCATAGGCGGCTGAACCGGCGGCTGTACAGGCTCCTGAACCGGCGGCTGCATCGGCTTGCCGCAGTATTGGCAGAATTTTGCGGTATCCGGTAATTTCGTTCCACAATGCTGGCAAAACATAACTGCTTCTCCTTTTTGTATTCTTACTCAGTTTTCACGTTTCGGTATTCAGGCTGCTGTAATATGCCTCCAGCCGCGGACGCGCCGCGACATAATACGGCTCCAGCCGCTTATCGAAGTGCTTGCCCATGCCTTCCATCATGATGCGGTCGGCCTGCTCGAAGGACATGCTGTCTTTATAGACACGCTTGCTCACCAGCGCATCGTATACATCGGCGATTGCCATAATGCGCGCCTCCAGCGGAATGGCATCGCCCTTCAGCCCGTCCGGATAGCCGGAGCCGTCCCAGCGCTCATGATGATAATGCGCCACATTTTCCGCGAGAAAATGGAACGCCTCATCATCCGTTCCCTTGAGAATCTCATGGACGATCCGGGCACCCTCGGCGGCATGGGCCTTCATCTTCTCGAATTCCTCATCGGTAAAGCGGCCGGGCTTTCGCAGGATTGCGTCATCAACCGCGATTTTTCCCAGATCGTGCATCGGCGCAGCCTTAACCAGACGCCGGATAAACGACTCAGTCAGGGTAATGCCGCCCATTTCCTGCATGACATCCGTCAGAATGCGGACGCACTCACTTGTCCTGCGGATATGGCCGCCGGTAGAATTGTCGCGGCTTTCGACCATGGTTGCCATACTGAGAATCAGCCGGTCATGCATCGCAATGATATTCTCGGTTTTCTGCTGCACCTCTGTCCGCAGGCTGTAATTGAACTTGCTCAGCAGCGAGATATACTGCTGGTTCTTGGTGTCATCGGTAATAAAGAACTGATAGCCCTTTTTCCGGTGTCCGTTGTATAGGTAGTTGATGTCAATGCGGAAGGTTTTGCCGCCGCGGTCATAGATTGCCTTGTCATTCTTCGGGTCATCCTCAAAGGCTCTCAGCCATTTCAGCGCTGTTTTTTCGAGCATTTCGTTGCCGTCAATCGACTTATCGACCGTCAGCTCCTTCAGCTCCGGGAAGATGCCCTTAGCGGTTTCATTGCTGCCGATATAGCGGTGTTTGAAATCAAACGAAATAAAGCCGGTGTCGCCCGTGCGGACAAGCGAATCAATGCCGGTGTCGGTGATGTCGTAGAGACTGACGCGCCGGATGATGATGATGTACATGATCTGCGCAAAGACATATGTGACCGGCACAGGCTCGACATGGTAGTTCCGGACAACGGTCTTGCCGCAGACATAGCCCAGCAGCGAGATGATGACGGGCAGCACGAGCAGATACAGGATCCGGTTGGAAACATCCTTTTTCCGCACAAAGCTGTAGACGATCGCCGCAACCGTAATCGCGAAATACAGCGCGAGCATGACATAAAAAACCGTGTGCATGAAGCCGTATTCCTTGTGCAGCACGCCTGCGCCGTTGATGATCTCAAATTTCAGCGATTTGTAGTAAATGCGGGAATTTCCGGCGGACAGGATCGTGACGAACACGCCGCTCGTCAGCAGAATCAGCACCGCACGCGACCACCGCGGCAGATTGATCCGGCACAGCGTCAGCACACTGAGCATGATGAACAGCAGCAGATAGCACCCGCCGATGTAGAGAATCTTGTTGCCGTTGAGAGCGGCTTGCAGTGTTTCTGCATGTGCCATCTGAACATAACCGAGATTGGCGATCGGAATAATGACAAAGATCAGCGTGATATGCACATCGAAATGCTTGTGCCACATAGCTGCATAGAGCAGTGTCAGCGCCAGTGAAAGGCCGAACATGACCTCATAATACAGTGTTACCATTCGCCCTCCTCCGAGCTCTCTGTGCTGACGATATCATAGCCCGCCGCACGGAGCAGCCGGTTAAAAACAGCGAGCCCGACACCGTCCGTATGCGGTGCCCGGACATAGACATGTGCGGCGCCGGCATCGTCAAGCTCCCGCAGCCGCGAGAAAAAAGCCGCCGCTCTTGCTTCATCGGTATCGCCGTAGGGCAGACACCGGATGCCCGCCGCCTTACAGAGCGGCTCATCCGCATCGAAGCAGAGTGCAAATTCGCCGGCTTCTCTGTGCGATGCCATGAAAGCCAGAAAATGTGCCTGATCGCCCTCCACCAGCGTGACCTGTGCGTTCGGCGCATAATGCCGGTACTTCATCCCCGGCGACCGGACGACCGTCCCCGGCTCAACCCTTGCCAGCACCGCCGGATCGACCGTGACATGTGCCGCTACGGTCTGAAGCTGCTCCGGGGTCACAAACCCCGGTCTCAGCACGCGCACACTCTCCGCATCGTCCAGCAGAATGACTGTTGATTCCACGCCGCAGATGCAGCTTCCGCCGTCAAGGATCGCCGGTATACGCCCGTCCATATCAGCCAGCATATGTGCCGCCGTCGTGGGACTCGGACTGCCGGAGCGGTTGCCGGAGGGAGCCGCGACCGGAACGCCGGCCGCACGGATCAGCGCCTGTGCGGCGGGATGCGCCGGAAAGCGCACGCCGACGGTATCGAGGCCGCCTGCGGTAATTGCCGGAACAGCCTCCGAGCGCGGCAGAATGATTGTCAGCGGCCCCGGCCAGAAACGCTCTGCCAGCCGCATGGCGAGCGGCGGAATCTCCTTCACAAGCGGCTTCCAGTCTGCGATGTCCGCAATGTGCACGATCAGCGGATTGTCAGCGGGTCTGCCCTTCGCCGCAAACACCTTTTTCACGGCCGACGGATTTCCGGCATCGCAGGCGAGCCCGTAAACGGTCTCGGTCGGCATGCCGACAGTCTCACCCTGCCGGAGCAGATCGGCAGCACGCGCGATTTCCTCCGGCGTAAAATGCAGCATTTCAGTTGTCATATTAAGCTCCTGTCTGTGCACCACCGAGCTTTTCCGCCTGTTCTGCCGTCAGAAGCGCCTCGAATACGGGGTCAAGCCCGCCGTTCATGACATCCTCCAGCCGGTAGAGCGAAAAGCCGATGCGGTGATCGGTCAGACGGCTCTGCGGGAAATTATAGGTTCTGATCTTTTCTGAGCGGTCGCCGGAGCCGACCTGCGTCCGGCGCTCCGCGGCAACCTGTGCATGCTGCTCCGCCTGTGCCTTGGCATAAAGCCGCGCCCGCAGAACAGACAGCGCCCTGTCCTTATTTTTGTACTGGCTCCGTTCATCCTGACACTCCACGACCATGCCCGTCGGGATATGCGTCACGCGGATAGCGGAGGAAGTTTTGTTGATATGCTGGCCGCCCGCGCCGCTTGAACGGAATACGTCAATGCGCAGATCATTCGGATCAAGCTCCAGTTCAACATCTCCGACCTCCTGCAAAACCGCGACTGTCGCTGTTGAGGTATGCACTCTGCCCTGCGATTCCGTTTCCGGTACGCGCTGTACGCGGTGAACGCCGCTCTCGAATTTCATTTTTGCATAGACGCGGTCGCCGCTGAGCGAAAAAATGACTTCCTTCGTGCCGCCGAGCTCTGTTTCGCTCAGGCTCATGACGGTCTGCTTCCAGCCCTGCCGCTCGGCATACATTGAATACATGCGGTGCAGGGAATGTGCAAAGAGTGCGGCCTCCTCGCCGCCCGCCCCGCTGCGGATCTCAACGATAACATTCCGCGAATCGGCTTCATTTTCCGGCAGCAGCAGCCCGTTGATCGACCCCTCAAGCATCCGCATTTTGTCGGCAGCGGCCTGCCGCTCCTGCTGTGCCATCAGCCGGAAATCCGCATCGGCCTCGGGGTCTCGGAGCAGCTCGTCCGCATCGGCGATCTGCTGCCGCAGTGCCGAATAGCTGCGGTAAGCCTCAACGATCGGCAAAAGCTGCTTATATTCCTTCATCAGCGCGGCGATGCGCTGCGGCTCCTGCGAGCCCGCCTGCAAATGCGCCGTGATCTCCTCACAGCGCTGCACAGCCTTCCGGAGCTGTTCTTCGATCTGCATGCGATCTTCCTTTCCCTTGTTTAATTTTCCTCATTATACCATATAATACGAAAAAGTGCAATGGGAGCAGGAGAATAAAATCAACTGTTTTTCATCATGGGCGCAAAACCGGAGCCGGGCACTGCCCGGTTATACCATATAATATGAAA
>JAFXZM010000062.1 GCA_017541275.1 Oscillospiraceae bacterium
AGCGGGGGCTCCCCGCGGCGCAAATGCGAGGGGAAGAACCACAAGGAGAGGGAAGATCGCTCCCTCCGGTCGCTCATTCTCCCCTCTCCTTAAGGTTCTCCCCCTCGCGCTCCCTCTTTCCTTATCCTCTCTCCTCTCTTGTTCCGCAGATTGGGGGTTACGCGCTTTTACTGCGTTCGCTGATTGAATCATAAAACGAAAACGCCGCAGATTTGCGTATGCTCCCGATCATGGGGATATGAGGGAAATTGCGGCGCACTCCTGCGCCGCTAGGAAAGGCTGTAGTGGTGAATGAGCCTATGCGCCGCTTTAGCAAATCGCCCGCGGGGGCTCCCCGCCCCCGCCGCCGGCGATTTTCATAAGGGTGTCTGCCGGATAATCTGTCAGTAGTTCCATATCATAAATCATTGCTTTTCAATGCGTTTTCCTGTATCATAAATATCGGAAACCGGATTCACGGACTGGCCGGCGGACACTCTTCCCCCAAGGAGCACAGCAGCCGGCCGTCCGCCCTTTTTTCATCCGGCATCCGCAGAGATAGAAATATACAGCTTGTTATGATATGATTTTGAGGAGGAATTTCAGATGATTATTCAGGCAATGAGCAAACGGATCAGTCTGCTGACCGCACTGGCCGTCATGGCCTCCGGTGCAGCACTCCGCCCGGTGCAGGGCAATGTACAGGCCGCAGCAGTGAGCATCTCTGCCGCAGCGATCACCGGCTCGGTCAGCCACAACTTCACGGCTGACGGTACTGCCGGCAGCTATTTCGATATCACCGGCAACCTCTCGACCGGCAAGGGCACGATGACCTATAACGGCCTGACGCTGACCCAGTGCCTCAAAATGGAGAGCACGACGAGCGTTGCCTTCACGACCGCTTCCGATATGACCCTGACCCTTGCGATCAAGGACGGCACGACCTTCCTTCTGGACGGTGCCGCAAAAAATATCCCCGCAGACGGCATCTTCACTGCTGTCCTGCCTGCCGGCTCGCATGAGATCAAAAAAGGCAGCGGCAGCTCGAATCTGTTTTATATTGCGCTGACCGGCGGCAGCAGTCAGCCCGTCACAACAACAACACAGCAGAGTGAGATTCCAGCCGGCACGACCGTTACGACCGCTTCGACACAGGGCGGCGGCGGACAGACTGTCTCGGGCAATCTCAAGCTCGTGACCTCCGGCGGCTGGAATGAGATGCTGTTTGCCGTGATCTCCGGCGTCACCGACGCACAGGTCACAGGCGTATCGTACTCCGGCAAGACCAGCGGCAGGCTCTCCGGCGATGACCTGACATATCTGGTGCGCGACACCTCGCAGGGCGTGCGCATCGACATCCCCGGGCTGCCCGCAGGCACCTATTCGCTGAGCATTGAGACACAGAAGGGCAATGCAACGATCAGCGGCATCAGCGTCACCGCGCAGGACCGTTCGGGCTATGCGCATTTCAACTATACCGCAGGCGTCGGCGCCTATAAGGATGACGGAACCCTGAAGGACAACGCAATCGTGCTGTATGTCACGGAAAGCAACAAGGATACCGTCACGCTGAAATCCAAGGACGGCACGACCGTCAGCGGCATCGGCAATATCCTCAATTCCTCCGGCAAGGAATCCTCCGGCGGCAAAACCTCCAAGGGCGGCGCCGCAAACACAAACAAGGGCATCATCGAAAAGATCGCGAAGGACGGCACCCCGCTCGTCATCCGCATCATCGGCGATGTCAAGGCGCCGAGCGGCCTGACCGCTTACGATTCCGTTGATTACGGCGGATCGGTCGGCGACAACGGCTTCATGGCAAGAATGCAGTCGGGCAAGGATGTCACGATCGAGGGCATCGGCTCTGACGCGACCGTCAACGGCTGGGGACTCCACTTCATCTGTGAGAGCGGCAACCCGAACCTCGGCAAGAGCTTTGAGGTCAGAAACCTCAAATTCCGCAATGTCCCCGAGGACTGCATCGGCATGGAGGGTGTGCAGGAGGGCAGCACGCTCACCGCTTCGGTCGAGCACTGCTGGATCCACAACAACGAATTCTACAAGCCCTCGATCTCCAACCCCGCAGAGTCCGACAAGGCCGGCGGCGACGGTGCCTGCGATTTCAAGCGCGGCATGTACTTCACCAACAGCTACAATTACTATGAGGGCTATCACAAGACCAATCTGGTCGGTGCCTCTGACAGCAACCTCCAGTTCCATATCACCTTCCACCACAACTACTGGAAGGCCTGCGAATCCCGCGGACCGCTCGCCCGTCAGGCAAATATCCACATGTACAACAACATCTTCGAGGGTCAGACCAGCTATTGCCAGAACCCCCGTGCAGATGCCTACATCTTCTCGGAATACAACCTCTTTGAGAACTCCAAGAACCCGCAGCAGATCAAGCAGGGCGCGATCAAGAGCTTCAACGACACCCTGACCAACTGCAAGGGCGATATGCAGGCGACTGTTGTGACCTCCAAGACCGCAAAAGTCTCCAGCAACAACAAGTACGGCGATTTCGATACGAACGCTTCGCTGTCCTATATCCCCTCCAACAGCTATGTGCTCCAGACCGACACCTCGTCGCTCAAGAGCTACTTCGCAAAGAACGGCGGCACGCTCGATGATACATCTGTATCAGGCAGCTTTGCAGGCTCGGTCGTTCAGCCCACCGCAACCACAACGAGCGCAACGACAACCAGCACAACCACAACCAGCACAACCGCAGCGACGACCTCCACCACTGCGTCCGCCGTCACAACGACGACCGTGACAACGACCTCCACTACGAACAGCTCCTCCGACAGTGAGGATGTACCTGTGGCCGCAGTCATGCGCGGCGACCTGGACTGCTCAGGTGCAGTCGATATTCTCGATGCAGTGCTGATGGCCAGACTGACCGGCGACGATCCGACCCTGAAAGACGGCGATGTCTCCGCACAGGGCAAGGCGAACTCCGACTGCGACGGCAACGGCCTCACCGATGCCTTTGACCTCGACCGGATCCTGCGCTATCTGGCAAAGTACATCAGCGCGCTCTGAATGATCCCGCATTGTAAGAACCCTCTCTTATTATTACCCTCTCCATTTTATCCCCAGTGAGATGCACCGTGTCCGATGCCGGAAGGCTGTCTGACACGGTGCTTTTCCGTTGCCGGCGCTTTCTGTCAAATCTCAGCAAAAACCGCGCTGTTTCGGACTCCTTTTTGTCTGAGATTCCGCAAATGGACTCCCTTTTTCAAAAAGAACTTGACTTTTTCTGCTATTTCGCGTATACTGAATCTGTATGGATACCCAAAATACATGTATCTGCCGCCGGGGCGGATACGGAAAGAGAGGCTTATCATTTGAACAGAGAACCAAACAGAAAACAGTCTGCGGCAGGCAGGGGCACCAAGCCGCAGCGCAGCGGAGGAATCCCACTCGCTGCGATCGGAAGAAAAATCATGCCCGCTGAGCTGGTCAGCGAAAAGCTCGAAAAACAATCAAAGAAAAAATCAAAGCCGGAAGCTGTACAGGCGCCTGCCGTAACAAAAATCGTCAGTGCCGAGAGCGCCCCGCAGCCCGCCGTGCGCCATGCCAGTGTGCAGAAAACACAAAAGGAACGCGCCTCCCGCGCAAAAACCCCCGTCCGCATCATCCCGCTGGGCGGCCTCGGTGAAATCGGCAAGAACATGACCGTCATTGAGTGCGCAAACGATATGTTCATCATCGACTGCGGCCTTGCCTTCCCCGATGCAGAAATGCTCGGCGTCGATCTCGTCATTCCGGATTTCACCTATGTCGAACGCAATGCCGAACGGCTGCGCGGCATCGTCCTGACACACGGACATGAAGACCACATCGGCGGCCTTGCCTATCTGCTGAAAAAGGTCAATATCCCCGTCTACGGCACCAGACTGACGCTCGCTCTCGTTGAGGCAAAGCTCAAAGAGCATCAGCTCAACGGCAAGGTCAATCTGAATATCGTTGAGCCCCGCAAAACAATCCGGATGGGCTGCATGGCCGTCGAGCTCATTCATGTCAATCACTCGATTCCGGATGCGGTCGGTCTCGCGATTCATACGCCGGCAGGCGTGCTCGTGCATACGGGCGATTTCAAGGTCGATTATTCCCCCATCGACGGCGGCATCATCGACCTCGGCCGCTTCGGTGAGCTCGGCAGCCGCGGCGTGCTCGCGCTGATGGCCGATTCGACAAACGCCGAACGGCCGGGCTATACCCCGACTGAACGCAAGGTCGGTGAGTCCTTCGACAAGCTCTTTGCCGCAGCAGAGGGCAAGCGCATCATCATCGCTACCTTTTCCTCAAATATCCACAGAATTCAGCAGATCATCGACTGCGCCGAGAACAACGGCAGAAAGGTCGCCGTCTTCGGCCGCAGCATGGTCAATGTCATCACCATTGCCAGAGAGCTCGGCTACCTCGATGTCATGGACGGCACAATCATCGACATCGACCTGATGAACCGCTATTCCGCCGACCAGATCGTGCTCATCACGACCGGCAGTCAGGGCGAGCCGATGTCCGCCCTCACCCGCATGGCAATGGGCGACCACAAAAAGGTCAATATTACGCCGCAGGATTTCATTATCATTTCTGCAACGCCTATTCCCGGCAACGAAAAATACGTCACCCGCGTTGTCAATGAGCTGATGAAATCCGGCGCACATGTTGTCTATGAAAGAATGTATGAGGTGCATGTCTCCGGGCACGCCTGCCAGGAGGAGCTCAAGCTCATGCTCGCCCTGACAAAGCCGAAATACTTTATTCCGGTTCACGGCGAATACAAGCACCTGAAAAAGCATGCTGAGCTTGCCCTGGAAACCGGCATGCAGCGCGACCATATCCTCATCGGTCAGATCGGCGATATCATCGAGACAAACGGCATCGACATGAAGATCACCGGGCAGGCTCCCGCGGGCAGAGTGCTCGTGGACGGCCTCGGCGTCGGCGATGTCGGCTCGATCGTGCTGCGCGACAGAAAGCATCTGGCGCAGGACGGCCTCATTATCATCGTGCTGGGCATCAACCGCAGCGATAATGAGATCGTGTCCGGCCCGGAGCTGATCTCCAGAGGCTTTGTCTATGTCAGAGAGTCCGAGGAGCTCATGGAGGAGGCGCGGAATCGCCTGAACGATGCACTCGACCGCTGCTCTGCTCATGAGCTCCGCGACTGGAATGCGCTGAAGGGCAGAATGCGCGACGTGCTGTCAGATTATATCTTTGAGACAACCAAGCGCTCACCGATGATCCTCCCCATCATCATGGAGGTCTGAGGCGGGCGGTGAGATTGTCTCCGCGGAAGGAAATAAAAAAAGGCAGGTGAGGGAAGCCATGCAGAGAAAGCAGCTTTGGCGGTTATTCTGTTCGGTCGTGATTCTTGCCGCCATGTGTCTGGCCGCACTGGTCCTTGCGGGCTCGCACTGGCGAAGTCCGCTGTACTGGATTCTGGTGCTGGGCTTTCTCGGCTCGGCATTCTGGTTCGGCTCGGAGCTGGTGAAGCTGCGGAAGGGTACGATCCGCTATGTCGCGAAAATGAATTCGCTGATCGACCGCACAATGGATAATGCACCGGAGCATATGCCGGTACCGCTGGTCATTCTCAATGCAAGACATGAGGTCCTCTGGTACAACGAGAGCTTTGCTGACTGCATCTCAGGCGGGGCCGATCTGTTCGGACAGCCGCTTCAGAGTACCATTCCGCTGCGGCCGGATGCCGTCGAGGACGGCGAAACCGTGGAGCTCGACCTTTATGACCGGCATTATCTCGTTTCCCGGACGGATTATGAGCGCAAGAGCGGCCATGCAGAGCTGTTCTGCTTTCAGGATATCACAAATTATGCGAATCTGCGCAGAACCTATATGGACAGCCGCCCCTGCGTGCTGATGATCGTTATTGATAACTTCGAGGATCTGTTCAGCGGTACCCGGCAGAGCGAACGCGCACTGGTGCTCGCATCGCTCGAAACACTGTTTGACAAGCTGCTCGAAGGTACGAACAGCGTGTTCTGTCATCTCGATGACGACCGCTTTATGATTATCACGGAGGTGCGCTACTGCATCGAAATGGAGCGGGCACACTTCCCGCTGCTCGATGAGGCGAGAAAAATACTCGTCAAGGGCCGCACCAGCCTGACACTCTCGATCGGCGTCGGCCGCAGCGGCACAAACATCGCGCAGAATGAACACTATGCGCAGCAGTCGCTCGATATGGCTCTGGGGCGCGGCGGCGATCAGGCCGCTATCAAGACGGAATCCGGCTTCACGTTCTACGGCGGTGTCTCCAAGGGTATCGAGCACCGCAATAAGGCAAAGAACCGTGCCGTCGCAAGAGAACTGCATAAGCTCATGATGCGGTGCAGTCATGTCTATATCATGGGACACCGCGCCAGCGACCTCGATGCGGTCGGTGCGGCGGTCGGCGTTGCTTTTATCGCAGAGCAGACCGGTATCCCGTATAATATCGTCATACGCACGCAGACAACCCTTGCAAGCCTCCTGACAGACCGCATCGAACAGGAAATGCCCGGCTGCATGATCTCGCCGGACACCGCCAGAGAGCGTATTTCTGATACGGATCTGCTCGTCATTGTCGATACCTTCAGCAAGGATATCGTCGAGGACGCCGAGCTGTATCAGCTCGCAAGACATGTGGTCGTCATCGACCATCACAGACAGATGGTCAATTACCTCGATAATACGACGCTCAAGCTCCATGACCCCTATGCATCGTCGGCGGCGGAGCTCGTCACCGGCATGATCCAGTTCCTCGATTTCCGCGACCAGATGCCGCAGTTCTGTGCGGAGGCGCTGCTTGCGGGCATTATGCTCGATACAAAGAATTTTATCATGCAGACTGGCGTTCATACCTTTGAGGTCGCCGCCTTTCTGCGCGAGCGCGGCGCCGACCCGATCGCGGTCAAGACACTCTTTGCAGAGTCGCTGGATGCCTACCGGCACCGCTCAAAGCTCGTTTCTGAGGCGGAGCTGCACGGCCGCTTCGCGATCGCTATGGAGGAGGAGGAGCTCCCCGATATCCGCATTATCGCCTCGCAGGCAGCCGATGAGCTGCTGGGCGTCGAGGGGGTTGCGGCTTCGTTCGTGGTGTATCCCTCCGGCGGGCAGGCCTGTGTTTCCGCACGCTCGCTCGGCAAGATGAATGTTCAGATTATTATGGAGCAGCTCGGCGGCGGCGGACACCAGATCATGGCCGCAACGCAGCGCAGGGATGTGACGGTGCAGCAGCTTCGCTCCATGCTGATTGAGGTGCTGTACGAAACAGAGGCAAAGCTTCAGGCCGCTCAGCAGACAGCAGCAGAGCAGAACGCCGAACCGCAGAAAGGATGAACACATATGAAAGTGATTTTACTTCAGGATATCAAGGGCACCGGCAAAAAGGGCGAGATCAAAAATGTCTCGGACGGCTATGCCCGCAATTTTCTGATCGGCAAGGGCCTCGCAGCAGAGGCAACTGCCGCTAACCTCAATAAGCTGGAGGGCGAAAAAGCCTCCGCTCAGCACAAAATCGACGTTGCCAGACAGGAGGCCAATGCTCAGGCCGAAAAGCTGAACGGCAAAACCGTTACCGTTAAGGCAAAAGCCGGACAGGGCGGCAGACTGTTCGGTGCTGTGACGCTCGGCAATGTCGCAGATGCCGTCTCTGCACAGTTCGGCTTCACGGTCGATAAGCGCAAGCTCAGCGTCAGCAGCGAAATGAAGAATGCCGGCGATTACAGCGCAGAGGCTAAGCTCTATGCGGGCATCTCTGCAAAGTTCACGGTCTCCGTGGTGCCGGAAAATGCCTGATCTGTTCGATCTTCCCGGCGGGGAGCTCTCGTCGGCGGAAATGCCGCACAGCTTCGAGGCGGAGCAGTCTGTGCTCGGCTCGATCCTCATTCAGCCGGATTCACTTTCTGCTGCTCTGGAATATATCAAGCCCGAAGCCTTCTATCATGAACAGCACAGAGAGCTGTTCCGGCTCATGGTGCGGCTCTTTACTAGCGGCAAGTCCGAGAAAGTGGACATTGTCGTCATTCTGAATGAGGCGGTGCGGCTCGGCATCTTCGAGAACTCCGCAGAGGGCAAGCGCTACCTCACCGCACTGGCGGAAAGCGTCCCCTCCGCGGCGAACATTGACAGCTATGCCCGCATTGTGGCGGAGAAATACAATGCGCGGTCGCTGGCTTCCGTTGCAATGGATCTGCTGAAGGAGATCCGCAGCGGCACGGAAACTGCGCAGGATCTTCTGGATTCCGCTGAGCAGCGGATCTACGATATCCGGCAGGGGCGCGATGTGCGCGGACTGGTGCCGATTAAGGATGTGGTCGTCGAGACCTACATGCACCTCGGCGATATCTCCGGCCCCGACCGCGACAAGTATCTCGGCGCTAAAACCGGCTTCCCGGAGCTCGATACCGTCACGGGCGGCATGACAAACTCCGATCTTGTGATTCTCGCTGCCCGTCCGGGTATGGGCAAGACCTCCTTTGCTCTGAACCTCGCAACCAATGTGACCAGACGTTCAGGACGCACTGTCGCTGTTTATTCGCTCGAAATGAGCATGGAGCAGCTTGTCTCGCGCATGCTCTCGACAGAGGCTCTGGTCGATTCGCACAAGCTCAGAACCGGCCGCCTCGACAGCAAGGAGTGGGCGCGCATTGCGCAGGGCGCGGATGTGCTCTCCGGCATGAATATCTACCTCTCCGAAACAACCGGCATCACTGTCTCGCAGATGAAGGCGCAGCTTCGGCGCGTCAAGAATCTCGGTATGGTCGTCATCGACTACCTTCAGCTCATGGATGCACCGCTCAAATCTGAGAACCGCGTGCTCGTCATTTCCGATATCACCAGAAATCTCAAGCTCATGGCGAAGGAGCTGAATGTGCCGGTGCTGCTGCTCTCTCAGCTCAACCGCGGCGTCGAAAGCAGACCCGATAAGCGCCCGATGATGTCTGACCTGCGTGAATCCGGCTCGATCGAGCAGGACGCCGATATCATCATGTTCCTCTATAACGACTACTATTATAATCGCGAAAAGTCAGAATCTCCGAACATTACGGAGTGTATCGTCGCAAAAAACCGTCACGGCGAAACCGCCACGATCAAGCTGGTCTGGGATGCGCAGTATACTCGCTTCTCAGCGCCGGAGCGCGGTGAGGCGCCGCCGGAATGACGGCCGCGGAACGGCTGCACAGCCTTGTGCTGAACAGCGCAGGTGCTCCGCAGGGCGGCGTTTGTACGGCTGCATTTTCGGGCGGCGCGGACAGTACCGCGCTGCTCTGCTGTTTGTACGATCTGCGCAGCTCGCTCGGCATCACGCTCAGGGCCGTGCATGTGCATCACGGAATTCGCGGGGCGGAGGCCGACCGCGATGCTGCATTCTGTGCAGCGCTCTGCGAACGGCTCGGCATCCCGCTTCAGACGGTGTATGTCGATGTGCCGCGCTATGCCGCAGAGCACCGGCTTTCATACGAAACTGCCGCCAGAATGCTGCGCTATGAGGCACTGCGGCAGGCAGCGCCGGAGGGAACAATCGCAACCGCTCACCATGCGGACGACAATGCCGAAACCGTGCTGTTTCATCTGCTGCGCGGCAGCGGAACCAGAGGCCTCTGCGGCATTCCGCCGCGCTCCCCGGACGGACGGATCATCCGGCCGCTGCTCGATGCCGAAAAAGCCGATATTCTGCGCTATTTGCAGGAGATCGGACAGGATTTCGTCGAGGACGGCACCAATGCCGATGACAGCGCCAGCCGCAACCGCATCCGGCACAGGCTCCTGCCCCTGCTGAAAACCGAAAATCCCGCGGCTCTGCGGCATATCAGCCGGTGCGCTGCGCTGCTCTCTGCCGATGACGCTCTGCTGTCCTTGCAGGCCGATGCCGCTTATGATGCGTGCAGAGATGCTGCCGGCGGCGGCATGCACGGACTGGCTGCCTATCCGCAGCCAATCCGGATGCGCGTTTTCCGCAGACTGATCGCCGAAACAGAGCTGCTCCACGGCGCACGGCACATCGACCCTTCCTTTGAAAACCTTTCCGCAGCCGATGCGCTGCTGAATACCGGCTGCGGGCGAATTTCGCTCTCGCGCGATGTTTATGCAGAGGCTTATGCGGGCATCCTGTATATCAGACGGGAGGCCGTGCTGCACGAATCCCTGCCGCTTCAGACCGGCCCAAACCGCCTCTTTGCCGACCGGCTCTGTATGGCCGAAATCTCCGAAACGGCGGCATTATCACGTAACATTCACAAAAGCGACACAAAGTCTACGCTCGATTTTGATATGATAATAGGGCGACCGTATTTTCGCGTGATCCGCGGCGCAGACCGCATCCGGCTCCCCGGCCGGGACTTCCGCACCGCACTGAAAAAACAGGTGCAGCGCTGCGTTCCGCCGCCGGAAAGACGGTCTTTGTATGCACTTTTTGATGAATGCGGCTGCATTTTCTGCGAGCGCGTCGGTATTGCACAGCGGGTGAAGCCCCATGCGGAAACCCGGCGCCTGCTGACCCTCAGCGCTTTTGCAGTGCTGTCCGAAGAAACAAAAGATACATCAGGCAAAGGAGTGAGTGATACTTGGGAAAAAATCGCGGATTACTGACCTATCTCATTATCGCGGCGCTGTTTATCGCCGCGATCTGGGTGCTGCTTCCGGCGCTCGCCGGCAATCAGCATAAGGTTCAGTATTCAGACATCATGAAGCACTTTGACGCTTATGAGGTGACGGAATATACCCTCGATCTCGGCAGCGGTGAGCTGAAGTATAAGCTCAGCACCGATGAGAAAAAGGATGAATGGCATACCTACGAGGTCCCGAATGTGACGATCTTCCTCAGTGATATCGAGGATTACCGTGACAAGTATAACAAAAAAAATCCGGATGCGCAGCTTACTCAGGATTATTTCAAGGTCACGGACAATTCGTGGCTGCTCACGGTCGTTCCGACCGCAATCCTGATGATTATGGCGATCGTGCTGTTTGTCGTCATGTTCCGGCAGGCAAACGGCGGCGGAAAAATCAATTCCTTCGGCAAGGCCAATATCAAGGCTGCGGCCGGCAGCGCCAAAAAGGCGATGTTTGACGATGTCGCAGGCGCTGATGAGGAAAAAGCCGAAATGGCCGAGATCGTCGATTTCCTGAAGGATCCGAAAAAATATGATGATATCGGTGCGAGAATCCCCCGCGGCGTGCTGCTGCTCGGCCCTCCCGGTACCGGTAAAACACTCCTGGCCAGAGCAGTCGCCGGTGAAGCCGGTGTTCCGTTCTTCCCGATCTCCGGCTCCGACTTCGTTGAAATGTTCGTCGGCGTCGGTGCGAGCAGAGTCAGAGACCTGTTCGATCAGGCGAAAAAGCATGCGCCCTCTATCGTGTTCATCGACGAGATTGACGCGGTCGGACGGCACAGAGGCTCCGGCCTCGGCGGCGGCCACGATGAACGTGAGCAGACGCTGAACCAGCTCCTCGTCGAAATGGACGGCTTTACCGATAAAGAAAGCGTTATCGTCATCGCTGCGACAAACCGCCGCGATATCCTCGACCCCGCTCTGCTCAGACCGGGACGCTTCGACCGCCAGATTACGGTCAATTATCCCGATGTCAAGGGCAGAGAGGAAATCCTCAAGGTTCACAAGGGCAAAAAACCGATCGGCCCCGACGTCGATTTCCATGAGATCGCAAAGGATACACAGGGCTTTACCGGTGCCGATCTCGAAAACCTGCTGAATGAGGCTGCGATCCTTGCAGCACGCGCGAACCGCAAGGCGATTATCGGCTCCGATATCGAGGAGGCTACCATGAAGGTGCTCGCCGGCCCGGAGAAGAAATCGCATATCCCCACTGCCCGCGATAAGCGCATCACCGCTTTCCATGAGGCCGGTCACGCCGTTGCGGCTTACCATTTGCCGACACAGGACCGCGTGCAGCAGGTCAGTGTCATTCCGCGCGGCATGGCTGCCGGTATGACCTGGACGCGCCCCGATACCGAGGACAGCCACATGAGCAGAACCAAGCTGCTCGAAACGATCGTCATGATGATGGGCGGCAGAGCCGGCGAGGCCGTCGCTCTGGATGATATCTGCACCGGCGCTTCCAATGACATCGAACGGGCTACCAAGCTCGCTAAGAATATGGTCACCCGCTGGGGCCTCTCCGATGAGCTCGGTCCGGTCGCATACGGCTCCGAAAACGATGAGGTCTTTATCGGCCGCGATTACGGCCATGTCCGCGATTATTCCGAGGAGGTCGCTTCCCGGATCGACGCCGAGGTTCGCCGCATCGTCGAGGAGGGCTATGAAAAGGCTCTCTCTATTCTGCGTGAGCACCGCGATGAGCATACCCGCCTTGCCGAATTCCTGCTCGAATATGAGCGCGTCAATGAGGATGAGTTCCTTCAGATCATGAAGGGCGAGCTTACCGTCGAAAGCCGCAGAGCCCGCGAGGCTGCAAAAAAACCGATGACGCAGACCAATCCCCTGATTGATATTCCGCTGATCGACAACAGCACACAGGATGACGCAGAGCAGCCCGATGATGATGATGAAGAATAAAATAAACTGCACAAAGCCCCTCCGCACTGCGGAGGGGCTTTGTGTCTGTCGAAAAAGACTATCATCCGCATAAAAAGCACAAGAAAGGAACAAATTATTTTGAAATGGGGAAAGCAGCCCCGTTGCACGGGGGTACTTTCCCCAAGCCCCTTTCTTCCCGTGCTGTAAGGCAAAAGAGTGTTTCGCTCACTGCGGTGAG
>JAFXZM010000063.1 GCA_017541275.1 Oscillospiraceae bacterium
CTCGGATTCGCAGACGACGACCACAACGACCTCGACCGTTGACGGCCCTGTTACGAATGCCATATGGGGCGATACCGATTGCAGCGGCGACGTTAATGTTGTTGATGCTGTGCTGCTCGCTCGTCTTGTGGCGGATGACGCGACGCTCAAAGAGGGCGAAGTCACTGCCGACGGAAAAGCAAATTCCGATGTGACACACGACGGCAAACCGGATAAGGATGACCTGACCAAGCTGCTGGACTTCCTTGCCGGAAGAATCGAAAAAGAAGACCTCGCAAAAGCATAAAAATCAAACCGGACTGCTGAAACCAGCAGTCCGGTTTTTCGTGCTGTGAATTCGTCGGATCGAACGATGCTTTATTTGGATTCATCTGTCTCCTGTGAGTTTTCGGCATTTCCCTCCGGTTTATGCTCCGGTTTACGGATGCGGCGTTTGATCGAATCCCGCAGTGCGGTGTGCAGCGGCGGATTGGTCTGTTTGCGGCGGGTAAGCCAGTTATTCAGCTCAGCGCCGACAAACCAGAAGAACACATCCGTATACAGCCAGATCAGGATCATGACCACACCGGTCAGGGAGCCGTATACATAGGAGTAATTCTTCAGTGACAGCGACACGAAATAGCCGTAAAGTGCCGCAGAGCCGCGCCAGACAGCAGTTGTCAGCAGCGCGCCGGGCAGCTCCTCAAGGAAATGTCCTTTTCTGCTCGGAAGGAATACATAAGACAGCCAGAAGATAATCAGCAGCATCGAGGGCATCGCCAGATTGCGTGCGAACGTGATCAGCAGCTCCAGCAGATAGAAGTCCGGCATCAGCTGCATCAGCAGATTGGCGATCTTGCTGCCGAATGCGTACATGACCAGCAGGCAGACGAGAATGCCGCAGAGTGCGACTGTGTACAGGCATCCGATCAGCCGCAGGAGCACCTGATTTCGGGTCTCCTGTATCGCATATGCGGTGTTGAAGCCGTTAATCAGTGCGTGCATCAGACGGGAGGCGGTCCAGATCAGGAAAACGATCAGTGCCGCACTGGCATAGCTGATGTTGTCGTTGTAATAGCTGTCCACAAGCTCGATGCCGAGTCCCTGATATGCCTGCGGGACGAACAGCTGCACGGCTGCCACCAGCGTGTCTTCATTGATGAACGGCAGCAGACGCGTAGAGAGGCAGATCAGCATGACAAACGGGAAGAATGCAAGCATCAGATAGAAGGTCGCCTGCGCAGAGAACGCAGAGAGATGGTCTTTGGTGAACTGATCGGTCGCATGCACGATCATCTCCAGCGCGCGCCGCAGCGGGCGTTTTCTGTTCATACGGCACCTCCTCCCGTTTGTATGAGATGCTGTCAGCCGAAGTCGTAGCTGTCGCTGAATTCCTTGCGGAACTGCTCGAAGATCCGCTCATTCAGCGCATCGTCAAGCACGGCATCATAGTGTTCGGTTTCTTTTCCGAGGTCTACGACCTCAACGATGACAACGCCGCCTTCGTCATTGTCGTCGAGCGGCAGCAGTACCGCATAGGGCTTGCTGTCTACTGTGACAAGCTCCAGAAACGGGAAACGGGTGACATTGCCGTTTTCGTCCTCCAGCAGAATGAGGTCATCGTCCTCCTCCTCTGCGGGGGTCTGCTGTAAATCTTTTTCATCAGCCATAATCAGAATCTCCTTTCGTGTAATAAAATCATTATAACATATTATTTTGGAAAGCGCAATGGGAGTGTGCAAAAAATACGCAGGCGTGGGTCAGACGGAAACAGAAGCCGCCTGAAGATCGGCAGTTTTTCCGCCGGTCGCCGCAAGAAACGCATCCGGTGTCAGCATGATCTGTGTACCGAGCCTTCCGCCGCTGACGATGATCTCGTCATAGAGCAGCGCGGTTTCATCGAGGTATACCGGATAGTCCTTTTTCATGCCGATTGCTGTGCAGCCGCCGCGGATATAGCCGGTCACCGCCTGAATCTCCTTGACCGGCAGCAGCTGGATCGACTTTTCACCGGCAGCCGCTGCCGCTTTTTTGAGGTCCATTTCGGCAGTGCCCTGCATCACGAAGGCGTAGTGTTCGCCGCTTTTTCCGGTACACATCAGCGTCTTGAAGGTCTGCTCCGGATCCTGTCCGAGCATCTGCGCGATCTGAACCGCATCCGTGAATTCGCTGCATTCATAGTAATTGACGGTATGGGGCAGCTTTTTCTGCTCCAGAATCCGCATTGCATTTGTTTTTTGCTGTTTTGCCATTTCAAAGGTCACTCCTGTATAATTATTATATTTCTGCGCCCATTATATCATATTATGACGGAAAATTCAATGGGAACAGGGAAAATAATCTCAGGATGAAATCATGGGAGCAAAATCGGAGCCGGGCACTGCCCGGTATATCATAAAAAGCCAAAAAAGGCAATGGGAGTATGCGAAATAATCCCGGAATGAAAACACGGGAGCAAAATCGGAGCCGGAATTCGATCCTTCATAAGAAAGCCGTTATGCACAGCAATGAACCGCAAACCGCTATTGCAGATCCGGACAGAGTGTGTTATAATAATACTGATACCGGCGATTGCCGGACGGGGGGAATTCAATTCAGGAGGAATCAATCTTATGCTCGAAGCACTGAAGGAAAAGGTACTCGCTGCCAATCTGCAGCTTCCGGAGTACGGGCTTGTGAAGTTCACATGGGGCAATGCCTCGGAGATCGACCGGGAAAGCGGTCTGGTCGTCATCAAGCCCTCCGGCGTGGAGTACAACGGCATGAAAGCCTCAGACATGGTGGTCGTCGATCTCGACGGCAATGTCGTCGAGGGCAGCTTCCGCCCGTCCAGCGATACCGCGACGCATCTGGCACTCTATCGCGCATTCCCGCAGATCGGCGGAATTGTCC
>JAFXZM010000064.1 GCA_017541275.1 Oscillospiraceae bacterium
ACTCTTTTGCCTTACAGCACGGGAAGAAAGGGGCTTGGGGAAAGTACCCCCGTGCAACGGGGCTGCTTTCCCCATTTCAAAATAATTTGTTCCTTTCTTGTGCTTTTTATGCGGATGATAGTCTTTTTCGACAGACTGACGCCAGCAAAGCTGACGTACCAAAAGCTTTTATTTGGTATCGCCGGTTACGTGCTGAAAATCCGCGATTTAGCCACTCCAATTCTCGCTGCACCCGTTGCATTTTTCTTCTCCTTGTGTTATAATAGTATCGTTATGGAAATGACACTGCCAAAATTGAGGAGGGATCCCCTTGCGATCAACAGAAGAAGAAATCCGCCGGCGGAGAACCTTTGCGATTATTTCGCATCCGGACGCCGGTAAAACCACACTGACGGAAAAACTCCTGCTCTACGGCGGCGCGATCTCTATGGCAGGCGCCGTCAAGGGCAAGAAAAATGCCCGCCACGCTGTCTCTGACTGGATGGAAATTGAAAAGCAGCGCGGCATCTCCGTCACATCATCGGTCATGCAGTTTGAGTATGACGGCTGCTGCATCAATATCCTCGATACGCCCGGACATCAGGACTTTTCTGAGGACACCTACCGCACGCTTATGGCCGCAGATGCCGCAATTATGGTCATCGACGCCTCAAAGGGCGTTGAGAACCAGACCCGTAAGCTGTTCAAGGTCTGCGTGATGCGGCATATCCCGATTTTCACATTCATCAACAAAATGGACAGAGAGGCGCGGAATCCCTTTGATCTGCTCGATCAGATCGAGAATGAACTCGGCATCAGAACCTATGCGGTCAACTGGCCGATCGGCTGCGGCAAGGATTTCCGCGGCGTGTTCGATCTCGAAACCAGACATATCCTCTCCTTTGAGGGAGACAGCGGCGCGCATACGGTCTCCAAGACCGAGGTCACACCCGATGACCCCGCGCTTGCCGAGCTGATCGGCAAGGACAACCATGCCCAGCTTGCAGAGGATATTGAGCTGCTCGACGGCGCCTCTGAGGACTTCGATCTTGCTGCGATTCACCGCGGTGAGCTGTCACCGGTTTTCTTCGGCTCCGCACTGACCAATTTCGGCGTAGAGCCGTTTCTGAAGCGCTTTCTGGAGCTGACGCCGCCCCCGCTTGCACGCACGGCAGACGGCGAGACCGTTTCTCCGTTTGATCCGGCGTTCTCTGCGTTTGTGTTCAAGATTCAGGCCAACATGAACAAGGCACACCGCGACCGCGTGACCTTCCTGCGCATCTGCTCCGGCAAATTTACCCGCGACATGGAGGTCTACCATGTGCAGGGCGACAAGAAAATGCGCCTCTCCCAGCCGCAGATGATGATGGCCGAAAACCGCGAGATCATCGACGAGGCCTATGCCGGCGATATCATCGGCGTGTTCGATCCGGGTCTGTTCTCGATCGGCGACACGATCTGCACTCCCGGCAAAAAGCTGAGATTCGAGGGCATCCCGACCTTTGCACCGGAGCATTTCGCCCGCGTCCGCCACAAGGATACCATGAAGCGCAAGCAGTTTGTCAAGGGCGTCATGCAGATTGCACAGGAGGGCGCGATTCAGATTTTCCATGAGCCCGAAACCGGTATGGAGGAGGTCATCGTCGGCGTGGTCGGCGTGCTGCAATTCGAGGTCTTTGAACACCGGATGCGCACGGAATATAATGTCGAGATTATCCGCGAGCCGCTGAGCTATCAGTATATCCGATGGATCGCCGGCATTCCGACCGAGACCAAGCCGCAGCTTATCATCAGCGAGGATACCAAGCTTGTGCAGGATTTCCGCGACCAATACCTGCTGCTGTTTACCAGCGAATGGAATATTCGCTGGGCGCTCGAAAAAAATGAGGGCCTGGAGCTGCTGGACTTCAGCCGGAACTGACGCAGTACCTTTGCTGCGGTTCTGAAAGCTGCCCCCGCCGCATACAATGCGGTATGGAAAGGGGGCGGCGGAATGGACGAACCGCGCAAGTCAAAGGGAATGCACAATGCAATTCTTGAAAACCGCGAAAAACTGCTGCTTTCCGGCGTCACGGAAATCGACAGCTTTGATGACCGTACCGTCATTTTATATACGCAGCTCGGTGAACTCGTCGTGCTGGGGCGGGAGCTGCATGTGCAGCAGCTCAGTACTGCATCCGGAGAGGTTCAGATCGAGGGCGAGATCCGTGCGCTGCGCTACGGTGACCGCGACCGCACTGCTTCACAGAGCTTTCTGGGGAGGCTGCTGCGGTGACCGGGCTCGAAGGGCAGAACCCTTCATCGGCTTTGCAGGCGGAGCTGTTTCTGCGCAGCATGCTGCTCGGACTGCCCGCCGGCCTGCTGCTCGACTGCTTCCGCACGCTCCGCGCACTGCTGCCGCATCATGCACTGCTGGTGTTCATTGAGGACACCGTTTATGTGTTCCTCTGCATTTTTACGGTGCAGTGCTATGTCTGGATGTACGCGGGCGGGGTTTTCCGCTGGCAGTATGCCGCCGGCGCCTGCATCGGACTGGCGGTCTATCTCGCAACGGTCGGTGCCGTGTGGATGCGGATGCTCCGGCGCCTGCGCTGTGCCGTTCGGCGCGTTCTGCGCTTTACCGGAAAAATGCTGATGAAGCCGCTGACATGTGTTTTTCAGAAAAATCTGAAAAAATACTTGACGGGACGGCGGTTTTGGGTGTATAATATGGTAAAGCATCGAAAGATGCACCGCAGTACCCCAAACAGAAACGGAGCACAGTATGGAACGGAACAAGGGAACGGAGCGAGAACTCGCAAAACAGCGGAGACGCGCTATTTTTGACTGGATCGTCTATCGGCTTGTCGCAGTCGGACTGATCGTGGCATGCGTCATCTCCTTTATCTCCACACAGGCAACTCTGCTGGAGAAGCGGCAGGAAAAGGCTGAGCTGGAATCCGCAATCGAACAGGCAAAAGACGAAAATCTGGAGCTGGAAAAATTTGTCGAGGCGGACGATATCGAAGGGTATATGGAAAAAGCGGCAATCGAGGATTTGAATTATGCCTATCCGAATGAGCGCCGGTTTTACGATACCTCAAGAAACTGATCGGATTGATATTTCGCAGATTTGCCGGAAGCCTCCGGTATATCTGCGGCGGGATTGAATGAATCTCTGCGGAATGCGGAGCAGAAAGGGCAGTGTATGCATCTGGAAATCGGTGAGATCTACGAAGGCCGCGTGAAAAGCATCACGCAGTACGGCGCATTTGTTGAGGTCGCCGGCGGTGAGGGCGAACGCCCTGTCACCGGCATGGTACATATCTCGGAGGTCGCAAACACGTTTGTGCGCGATATCCATGATTTTTTGCAGGAGGACGATGTCGTTCGCGTGAAGGTCATCGCAGTCAATCCGCAGGGCAAGATCAGCATGTCTGTCAAGCAGGCCGATGCCGCGGAGGGCGAACCGCAGAAGCAGGAGCTTCCGCCGCGGAAACGCCGTGAATCCCAAAAGCCGCGTATCTACGAGCCAAAACGCTCTGTTCCGCAGTCGGAGATGAGCTTTGAGGATAAGCTGCTGCATTTTAAGCAGGCCAGTGAGGAGAAAATCTGTGACCTCAAGCGCGGCAGTGAGCGCAGGGGCGGCTCGCGCAGCAGAAGATCATAACACAAACCAATGGGCGCCCGTTTCAGAACGGACGCCCTTTTTTCAGGAGATTTCATATGGCTGACGATTTTTTCCGGAAGCGCCTGCTTGATCTTGCATCACAGGCGGAGCGCACAAACCGCTTTACGTTTACTGACTTTCTGAATGAGGCGGAGCAGGCGGAATTTCACGCATCTGCGCGGGAATAGCCGGACTGCGGCGTCACGCTCTGGGGCGGGCGTGAGGAGGCTGACCGCGTCATGCTGCGCTTCGGTGATCCGGAGCAGCTCGGCTATGAGGAGCCGTTCCCGATCTCCTGCCTGCTGATCGCGCCCTTACAGGAGAAATTCGGCGAGGCACTGACGCACCGCGACTATCTCGGCTCGCTCATGCATCTCGGCATCGAGCGCGGGGAGCTCGGCGATATTCTTGTGCAGGGCAAGCATGCCTATCTGTTCTGCCGTACCTCCATGGCGGAATACCTCTGCCGGGAGCTGACCCGCATCCGGCACACGACCGTTTCCTGCACCGTTTCGGAGCTGCCGGAGGCGGAATTCGCTGCGAAAACCGAGGAGGGTACTGTGCAGGTCGCTTCTCCGCGCATTGACGGCGTGATCGCGAAGGTGTGCAGGCTTTCCCGAAGTGTGTGCGCAGAGCTGTTCATCGCCGGAAAGGTGTTCCTCAACGGCGCCTGCACCGGCAATCACAGTGCGCTGCTGAAAGAGGGTGACAAGGTGTCCGTGCGCGGCTTCGGAAAGTTTCGCTATCTCGGCATCAGCGGCTCAACGCGAAAGGGCAACCTGATCGTCCGCTATGAGCGGTTCATCTGATCGCCGGGCAGTGCCCGCTGCCCCTCAGTATCTTCTCTCGAATTTTCGTCTGTACAAGAGAAGTATGTGTTATTTTGTAATGGGGGAAGCTGCCCTTTTTGCAAAAGGGGGCTTCCCCCAATCCCCTATCTTCCAAAAATTGAACGCGAAGGGAATTTCGTCGTCTGCGGACGACGACGAGGGGCGCTGCCCCTCGTCCCTGCAAACTTTTGAAAAAGTTTGATCAAAACTTCAATGATAATCCTAATCCAGCTCTAGGTGAGAATGATACCCCCTGCCGCACTCCTGCAGCAGATATGCGGCTCCTTGGGTGATGCGCGACTGTGCCCCCTTCAGCGTCACGGCACCGCGCCCTGCGCGGGCTTATTCGATTTCCCAGACAAACACGGCGGTTTCCTCTGCCGTGATATCCTCCGGATTGATCGCTATGCCGTCACACATGGCCTCGCTTTTTGCGGCGCCGAGCATGCAGCGGGTCATCGAGCGCGGCTCTGCGGGTTCATCCTGATAGCTGACGGATTTCAGCGCACCAAGCGATACGCCGGAAGCCTTTGCGAGAATTTCTGCGTTTCTGCGCGCTTTCTGTGCTGCATCGGTCAGCACGCGCTCCTGTAATGCAAAACGGTCCCTGACCGTGAACGACAGTGACAGCTCCGGCTCAGCACCGGACTGCTCCGAGGCGGCAAAAACCTTGCCGAGCTTTTCAAGGTCGAGCGGCAGCTCCAGAACCGCTGTCTGTGTGCTGATATAGCCGCTGAACACCGGACGGTAGTTGCCGTGTTCGTCGGGCAGGTGCTCATAGTTCGAGTTGATGTTGCAGCTTCCGGTTTTGAGGTCATCCGGGTTCAGCCCGACCGCTGCGGCTGCATCGTGCAGTGCGTGCGATTTCTTCTCCGCAAGCAGCATCATATCCTTGTATTCCATTGCCTTTGCAGTCAGCGTAAAGCTGACGGTGACGGTATCGGGCGCGACCTTGACGGTGCCTGTGCCTTTGACCGTGATGGTTCCGGCCATATTGCCCTCCTGTTCTGATAATTCTTGATTTACATGATTGAATCAGCAGATACCCCTGATGACTGCATCATTGGTTCATCTCTCTGACGGCTCTCCGTTTTCATCGACGGGCACGGTGATCTCCTCGATCAGCGTCCGCAGCGGCGCAACGCCCTCTCCGGTCACGGAGGAAAAAACGGTCACGCTCAGATCCTCGTACTGCGGCAGCTCATCGGGCAGCGCCGCAAGCCTTGCCGCACGCTCCGTTTTGTTGAGCTTGTCGGCCTTCGTCAGCACGATTGCGAACGGCATTTCCGTGTCAATCAGAAAATCGACCATTTGCAGGTCATTTTTCGTCGGCGGGTGCCGCATGTCGATCAGCAGCAGCACGGCGCGGAGGTCGCGCTCGCCCTGTAAATAGCCGTTGATGAGTGCCTCCCAGCGCACAAGCTCCGACTTTGAGCGCTTTGCATAGCCGTAGCCCGGAAGGTCTGCGAAGGTCACGCCGCCGCAGCGGTAAAAGTTAATCGTTGCGGTCTTGCCCGGAACCGAGCTGACGCGCGCGAGGTTCTTTCGCTGAAACAGCTTGTTAATCAGCGTTGATTTGCCGACATTCGAGCGCCCTGCAAAGGCGATCTCCGGCGTGGTGCAGCGCGGAAGCTGCGCAGCAGTGCCGTAGGCGGCAGTGAATTCTGCGATATTCCAGTTCAAATTGTACTCCTTCAGATTTCCGGCAGCTTCCGGCGGTGCGATCTCGCATAGTCAAGATGCTGCTTTGTGCAGCCGAGCTGACAGCCCGGCGCATTTTTTTTGATTTTGTCGAGAATGATCTCCGGTCTGAACACCTGCTGCTCGCCGACCGCGAACGGAAATGTCAGCTTGCTGCCCCAGCAGTCGTGTACGGTCAGCCATATGCCGCGCGGCGTACTGCGGCTGTATGCCAGCAGGATCCACTCGAACCGCACAAAGCGTTCGGGGTCATTTTTTACGGCGAGCCAGTGCTGTGATACCAGCATTTTACTGTTCTCAAAGAAAATGTTGTTTCCTTCTGTTTGCAGCATTTCCGCGACCCGCTCAGGGCTGCCGTATTTGCGGAACAGCGGGCTTTTTTGCGGGCGGCACATCCGCAGCAGATGCCGGACGGCCGCAAATACGCACAAAGCCGCCGGCAGCAGGCAGAGCAGTCCGGCCGGATGCGCATACAGATACAGCCAGACCGCTGATGCCGAAAGCATTGCAGTCAGCAGCAGGAACAGCAGAACACTGCTCCTGTGTCTGCTGCGGATCTGACTGAGCAGCGTATTACTGTCCATTGCCGCTGCTGTCCTCCGGACGCTGGCGGACAGGCTTTGGGTCGCCGAGCTGAATCTTGTTTCTTGCAGCAGCGCCGACATTCTGCGGACTGTATCCGAATACGATCCAAGGTGCCGCAAGGCTCATCCGCCGCATGATTTCCGCGATTTCCTCACGCCCCTTTTTGCCGAGCTTGAACTGAAACTGCACCTGATTGTTGTAGATATCATGCACCTTCATGCCCTGATCGGTCGGAATGCCGTTGGTGCTGTTTTTGAAAATGTACACAAGCTGAATATCTGTCAGCGGGATCAGCGATTCGAGGTCATGCGGATTGAGGATAAAGGTTTCGGTCATCAGAAAATTGTTTGCCTGATAGATCACCTTATCGCCGCCGCTGCGAAGCATTGACGCTAACTCATCCGGTGTGCCGTAGCGTTTGAAGATCGGGAGTCCCTCCGTATTTTGCGCTTTGGAATTGAGATAGCAGAAAATCGCAAGGGGAATCAGAACCGTTGCTACTGCGAAGAAAATGCCGAAGCCGACCGATACAAGAAAGAAAAATGCGGTCAGCAGAATGCCGACGATCATGGCGATCATCGCGATGGTACGCTGCCTGACATGCTTTTTGTGAATTTCCTGTAATAATTCTTCTGCGGTAATGGTTTGAAGCTGCATGGCAATGCTCCTTTCCGTGATAATCAGTCTGTTTCGTATTTGGCTGCGACGCGCTGAAGCAGGTCAATGATCGGGAGATGCTGCGGGCAGTGCTCCTCACACTGGCCGCATGCAAGACACTGGGAGGCCGCTGCGCCTGATGCCGCCGCAGCTTCGTAGTCCGCCCGCGGCTGCTTTTGATTGTAGAGCCGGAAATAGTCCGGAATCGGAATCGACATCGGACATCCCTCCGTGCAATAGCTGCATGCGGTGCAGGGAATCTCGATCTCATGATTGATGATATCGCGGACGCGGAAGCAGAGTGCTGTTTCTTCGTCATTGAGCGGCTGAAAATCCTTCATATAGCTGACATTGTCGGAGAGCTGGTCATAATTGCTCATGCCGCTGAGCACCATTATGACCTCCGGCAGCGATGCTGCAAAGCGAATTGCCCATGACGGCACAGAGCGCGCGGGCTCCCGCTCCTTCAGCAGCGATTCCGCGAGCGGCGGAACAGAGGCAAGTGTGCCGCCCTTGACCGGCTCCATGATAATGACCTTTTTGCCGTGCTTTACGGCGGTTTCGTAGCAGAGACGGGACTGCACCCGTTCGCTTTCCCAGTCGAGATAGTTGATCTGAAGCTGCACGAATTCGACCTCCGGATGTGCGGTCAGGATTTCATCGAGCAGTGCGGCGCTGTCATGGAAGGAGAAGCCGAAGTGCCGGACTGTTCCGGCCGCCTTCTGCTTCAGCACGAAATCAAAGCAGTTTAGCCGTTCGGCTGTCGCGTAATTCTGGGTATCGAGACAGTGCAGCAGATAGTTGTCGAAATAGCCTGCGCCCGTTCGTGCGAGCTGCTCCGCGAAGATGCGCGGGACATCCTCCGGGGTTTTCAGGAACATGGTCGGGAGCTTGTCCGCGAGGAAGAAGCTGTCTCTGGGGTGCCGTTCAACGAGCGCTTTTTTCAGCATTTCCTCAGATTTTCCGTTATGGTACATATAAGCGGTGTCAAAGTACGTAAAGCCGTTTTCGAGGAAGGTATCGACCATTTTGCAGATCTGATCCGCGTCAAAGGAGGTCGGGTCCTTGCCGTCGAGCAGCGGCAGGCGCATAAAACCAAACCCGAGTTTTTTCATAATATTCCTCTTTTCTCAAGGCCGTGATCCGGCGGTCATCCCTCTGCCATCCAAAGGCCGTGCAGATTGCAGAAGGCATAGGCAGCGAGGACTGCGGTGTTCTCCTCTGCGAAGAACTGTGCAGCGGGCTCCTCGCCGGGCTTCAGCTCTTTGCGCTCGATGCCGTCCGCAGTTTCCAGAAGAATCCAGCCGATGTAGTGAACGTCCAGCATCGGGTGTGCAGTGCTGCCGACTTCAACGGTCACGGTCTGTCCGTCGCGGGAAATCACCGGGACATGCTTCTCCCTTGCCGCATCGACGGTATTCGGGATGATCTCTTCAAAGCCATTGCCTGCCTCTGTCACGATCTCACCGGTCTCAGGGTTTTTGTAGAATTTCAGCATAATGAATCTCTCCTTTTTTCATGTATATGGTCAGAGGCCGTCGCTGCGGTCTCTTGAACCCGGTTTCTGGAACAATTCCAGTCTGCCGCAATTTGTGCAGCGCCAGATGCGGATGCGTGCGCCGGAAACGATCTTCGCAATCTGCTTCACGAGAATGCCGCCGGACTGATAGCTTTCCGGATCGACACGCTTCATCGGCGCGCCGCAGCGCAGACAGCAGAGCATTCTTCCTGTACTCTGCACGTTTTCATTGTGTTCAGGTTCCTGCATGTGATCAGTCCATATAGGCTGTCAGTCTGCGGCGGGTCTCCGCCTCGCCGAGTACATGACTGATCTCGCAGATATCCGGTGCATTCTGCCGGCCGGTCAGCGCGACGCGCAGCAGATTCGTCACATCGACAATGCTGCCTTTATAGAGCTCCGGATTCTTCTTATACTTTTTCGGCTGCACCGCATAGCCCAGCTCCTCAGTGAGCAGCTTGACCTTCGCAAACCATTCCTCCTGCGAATCGGCAAAGTCAAGCGTATTCAGATAGCGTGTGAGGATTTCCCGCTTCATATCGCCGTCTGCATTTTCGGGGCAGGCATCGGTGATGCGGAAGGTTGCGGTATCATAAAATGCGAGGAATTTTGCCGCAGCCGACCAGCTTCCGTAGTCCTTGCGGGGCTTTTCGCCGCCTCTGCCGACATTGATTGCCGCCTTATAGAAGTCTGCCTGAGCGGTCATGCGCGCAGCAAGCTCCGGATCATAAATTTTTGCCCATGCGAGCAGCCCCTCATAGACGAACTCTGCGGACTGTCTTGCAAGGTATTCCTTCGCAATATTGTCCAGCTTTTCGAGATCAAACAGGGAACCGGAGGTGCTCATTTTATCGAGCGAGAAGGTGAATTCACGCGAATTCGCATCGGGATTTGCCAGATGCCACTCCTCGAAATTGCTGTTAAGGACAGTCAGCAGATAGAGCCATGTTGCCTCCTGCGGGTAGCCGGCCTCACTGTAATAGCTGAGTGCAAGCTCAGGGTCCTTGCGCTTGGAGAGCTTGCGCTTGGAGCTGCCGTCCATTTTCATCAGTGTTGCGGTATGGCAGTAGACCGGCCGCTGCCAGCCGAGAATATCAAAGAGCTGCACATGGATCGGAAGTGTTGCGAGCCAGCTTTCGTCGCGGATGACATGGGTCGTGCGCATGAAGTGATCGTCGCAGACATGTGCAAAATGATAAGTCGGGATGCCGTCGGACTTCAGCAGCACGAAGTCGGTGTAATTTTCCTGCACCTTCAGCTCGCCGCGGATGCCGTCGGCAACCGGGATCATGTGCTCGGGGTCGCCCTCAGAGCGGAAGCGCAGCACCCATTCGGTACCCTTTTCGAGCTCCGCCCGGATGTCCTCGATCGTGCGGTCACGCCAGACCGCATATTTGCCGTAGTAGCCGTAGTTTTCCTTTGCAGCCTCCTGGGCATCGTGCATGGCCTTCAGGTCATCCTCGGTGCAGAAGCAGGGGTATGCAAGGCCGCGCAGCACGAGCGATTTTGCCACTGTCTGATAAAGCTCCTTACGCTGCCGCTGCCGGTAGGGGCCGTAGGCGCCGGACTCGCCGTCCTTCGTGACGCCCTCGTCAAAATGAACACCGTAGAAGTTCATCGCGTCGATGACCGCCTCGACAGCGCCATCGACCTCGCGTTTCTGGTCAGTGTCCTCAATGCGGAGGTAGAACACGCCGCCGGTCTGGTGTGCAAGGCGCTCACCGATTGCATTGTAGAGGTTGCCCAGATGCACAAATCCGGTCGGGCTCGGCGCAATGCGCGTTACGACTGCGCCGTCGGGCAGATCGCGGGGCGGATACAGTGCCTCATAATCGTCGATTGTTTTTGTAATATCGGGAAAAAGCAGTTCAGCCAGTGCTGTATAATCCATGGAACAATCTCCTTTTTGATACTTTTCTGTTCATAAAAAACGGATTTGCGATGCATTCTTATGATGCATTCTTATAATAAACGGGGCCTGCGGACGATGTCTCATTTCACCAGTGTCCTCCGCCGCCGCCGAAGGAGTGACCGCCGAAGGAGCTGGAGTGTCCGCCGCCGCCTCCGCCGCCGCTTCCGCCGGAATCAATGCGGGTCTTTGAGGTATGTGTGCGGATAAACATATCATTCCGCTCGTAGAACTGTGTTTCGTTCTGACTGATGTAGTTGGTCGCGGAAAGCGATTTCACCAGCTTATAGCGGCTGCGGATGATGAGCGCGGTAATAAGCGCGGTCAGCAGTCCGACGCCTGCGCTGATGCCGATGACGGCGGGCCAGTTTTTGCCGTAAAAGCGGGGGAGCTCGGTGCCGCTGACAAGCTGACCGTTTTCCTCCCAGAAATATTCGCCGGTCTGGTCATCCTTTGTGTAGGCTCCGCGCGGAATGCCCTTATCGTAGTAATTGATAACATCATTGCAGAACTGCATGATTGCGCCCTTGTAATCCTCAGCGCGCAGACTGCTTTTCATGTTTTCGATCATCTTGTCGATCCGGTTTGCGCTGTCAGCATTGGAATAATAGAGCTGACCCATGCCGGAGGTCGCAATATAGGCATAGCGTGTGGAAAGATTGAGAATCAGCAGCAGGCCGTCGGCATCGGTTTTGGTTTTGGGCTGAAACAGGTCAAGATATTTCTGCATCGCCATTGTTTTGACAGTATTGTCGCTGTATGCCTCCGAATCCGGGCCGTAGATGACAACTGCTACGTACATATCGGTATAGTCGCTGGCACTGCGGATTTTTTGATTCAGATCAGCGGTCTGAATCTCGTCAAAGAGCCCGTCTTCATCGTAGAGCTTACAGTTCGGGATATAGGTTTCCTCTCTTGCGGCGGCGGCATTGACCGTCAGCAGCAGCACCGAAATGAGCAGTGCTGCGGCGGCAGAGAGCATCCGGATAAGCTTTTTCTTTTTCATATAAACGCCCCCACAATCGCACTGACGGCGGCAGCCGCAAGGCCGATCAGCCCCGCGAATGCAGCAACGCGGCCCTTGCTGAGCGGCGGTGTACCGACAAACTTTGCGGTTTGGCCGTTCAGCGCGAATTCATAGATTTTTCCGTTGTATTTATAGGACATGAACCAGACCGGCAGCAGCATGTACTCCCATGTCGTGCTCATAACCCTTATGTCGGAGCGCGTGACCGAAACGGTCGTATAATTCTTCATGGAGCCGCGCAGGAGCGTGTCACTGGCCTGCACGGCGCGTTTCTGGATGCGCGGGAACATCGCGGCATAATCCTGATCGTATTTCTCGGCGAAGAAGCCGCTGAGATACTGCATGGCAAACGGTCTGACCTGCTTGTAGTCAAAGGGCTCGACCGCCTCCATGAGTTCATCCTCGATATGGCTTGCGCCGTCTGCGGGCAGACCGCGCAGTACGATTTTCGCCTTGCGCGTGACCGCATATTCGCGTGTTTCGGTATAGCGGTAGTTGCCGGAGGTCCATGAACGGATATTCTTGCCCAGTGCGTCCATTTCGCCGTTTACATCCACATCCGTGACCCAGAACGGCACATACAGACCGGTGATTTTCTCCTGCTGTGCAGCCGAAAGAAAGTCTCCGGGCAGGAACCAGTGCTTTTTGCACCATGACTGAAAATGGCCGATCGCGGCTGCGCGGTCGATCTGGAACGGCAGCACATAAGAGGGCTTGAACCCGCCGGACACACGACCCTTGAGAATCACGGGGTTGTGGCAGTAATAGCAGAAGGTTGCGGCTGTATTGTCGTCCGCCATAATGGAAGCACCGCAGCTATCGCAGGAATAGATCGAGGTGTGCTCGGCGAAGTCCTCCTCCGCCCGGACATCCTCCTCTGTCCGCTGTGAGGCCATTTGCTCCTGCGCAGCGGCGATCTGTTTCATTTCCGCTTCGGTGAAGCTGCTGTCGCAGTATTCGCAGGTAAAGGTTTGCTTTGCTGCATTGAATTTGAGGTCGGCGCTGCAATTCGGGCATTTATAGCCGAGAGAATCAACAGGCATATGAACACTCCTTTCGGGATTCCGGCATTGCCGGGGCTATAATAAGTATATCATATTATGAAAAAAAGTGCAATGGGAGCGGAGAAATAAATTCATCGGTTACGCTTCATGAGCGCAAAACCGGAGGCCGGCACTGCCGGCTCACTTCCTGCCGCGCAGACAGGTAAAGTAACCGGTGAAAACCGCGCAGAACAACGGCAGCCCGAGGTCTGAAAACATCGAAAACCGATACGTGCTGTGCGTGATAAACCTTGCGAACAAATAATCAAAAAAATTCCAGAATGCCAGAAATAACACAATGTACGCGAAAAATCAGTATGATTATTTTCAAAATCCGTCAACTCCATTTTTACCGTGAGATTCAGCAGCTTCGATGCCTCTGGTGAACACAGCAGGCGGTTTGCAGGGCGTGCCGTGCAGGTACGCGGATACGACCTCCCGCACCCGCTCCGCCGATTCGTCCGTCATCGCGAGCAGTGCATAGGCCGCACGGCGGTACACGCCCGGCCGGTCGGCAAGCCAGACCGCTGCGGAGTTGAAAATCTCTGCATAATCAGGCTTTTCGGTATATCGCGTGCAGTCCGTATACAGAACCGCACCCTTGCGGTCGGTCAGTGCATGACGGCAGCTTTTGCATCCGATCTGCGCCGCGACCGGACAGTTCCGGGTCAGCATCAGCGGCAGCCTGCCATATGCGAAAATGCCGGCCGGCAGTGTGCTCTGCGGCTGCTCCTGACGCGGCAGCTCCGGTGTCAGCAGCGCATCGCACAGGCCGTAAGTCCGCAGCGCATCCAGCGAAAAGCTGTTTGCCGCATGCATCCCAAGCGTGCCGTGCAGCGTGAATCCAAGCTCGTTTCCGCATGCAATCTCACCGGGCTGCTGAACGGCAAGATGCGAAAAGCCGATCGCTTTTGCATGCTTCAGGCGCGCAGATACGTCGCTTTCATCGTTTACAAAGCGCGGCGGCAGCAAAATGCAGCGAGCCTTCGGAACCGGCAGCTCTGTCTCTGCGAGATGCAGCGGCAGCAGCAGATATTCAATCTCATCCGCCAGATCACTAAGCGCAGAAAGCTGCTCTGCTCTGCGAACCTGAAGCCGGAATTCCGGTTTCTGCGGCAAGTTTGTATGGCCCTGCGGACGTTTGGGGACATCGCCGAGCCTGTGTGCGGGTGTGTTCTCCGCGATCAGCAGGCGGTTCATCCGATCTGCGGCATCGCGCCGCATGGCATTGCGCACTGCGGCGGGCAGCATCAGTCCGTCATCGCATTCGGCTGTGACCGTTCCTGCTGAATAGACCGTATCACCGAGCTTTTCAAAGCTCTGTGCAAGCTGCGTCAGCGTTGTCGGACTGGTCTGGGCGGGCTGCGGCGGCTCACCGGTCACAGTTATGCTGTGCCCGGCGCTGTCCGTGACCGTCAGGGCAGCGGGCTGACCGCTCCGCAAAACGTAATGTGCATCTAAAACCGCGTATTTCCGCGGCTTTCGGTATGACTCGCGCAGCGGCGCGAGTACCGCCTGTGCCGCAGTGACATCCTGCTTCTGCCGTGTTCCGAACATGTCCCTGCGCTGCGCCGTATAGTAGCCGTCGGTGAAGCCGCTGCGCGAGAACACTGCTCTGAGCGTATCGAGCGCGGGCGGTCTGCCGGCAAGAGCCTCCCGGCAGGCTGTCACCGCTGCTGCGACATACTCCGGCCGCTTCATTCTGCCCTCAATCTTCAGCGACTGCACGCCGATTTCCGTGATTTCACGCAGATGCGTGACGAGCGACATGTCCTTCAGGGACAGCGCACAATAGCCCGGATTCCGGTCATCCGCCGTAAATGGCAGACGGCATGGCTGTGCGCAGCAGCCGCGGTTTGCCGACCGTCCGCCCATCGCTGCCGAAAGCAGGCATTGCCCCGAAACGCTCATGCAGTGCGCACCGTGGACAAATGCCTCTACTTCAATTCCGCATTGCTTTGCCTCTGCACAGACTGCGCGGAGCTGCCCGCGGGACAGCTCTCTTGCTGCAACGATACGGCAAAAGCCCGCCTGCTTTGCAAAGCGAACGCCGGCGGGCGTATGAACGGTGAGCTGTGTGGAGGCATGGAGCCGCAGGGTCGGCAGCCGCTTTGCGATGTACGCCGCCGCACCGAGATCCTGCACGATGCAGCCGTCTGCACCGGCTTCCGCAGCGGTTTCAAGCAGTGCATCCAGCGCGGCGAATTCACTGTCGAAAATCAGCGTATTGACGGCCAGATAGAGCTTTGCGCCGGCGAGATGACATGCCTCTGCGGCGGCGCAAAGTTCATCGCGGTCAAAGTTTTCGGCATTTGCCCGTGCAGAAAACTGCTTCGCACCCACATACACCGCATCCGCACCGCATCGCAGTGCGGCCGTCAGAGCTTCAGGGCTGCCTGCCGGCGCGAGCAGCTCTGTCCGGCGGTCGGGATTCATGCCTCCGTATCGGTCAGCGGAAGCTGCTCGCCGTCGGCTGCCTCCGGTGCAGCGGCTTCAGCGGACTCGGCCTCTGCGGAATCAGCCGCCTGTGCATGCTTTTTCTTCTTCCTTCCGGCCTCATCAGCCTGAATGGTCTCCTTCAGATCCTTGAGCTTGTTGAGGTTTTCGAGCTGCTCGATCTTTGCCTTCAGAACGTCGATCTCTCGCAGTGCGGCATCGCGCTCAAGGCGTGCCTTTCCTGCTTCATCGACATATTCCTTGACCTGTGAGCGGATTACCTCGACGCTGTTGTTTGCCTTGGTCAGCTCATCCATCGTGGAAAGCGCAACCATCATCACCGCAGAATGCGCGGAAACGCGCGGATTGTTCTCCGTGATATCGGAAATGCGCTTTTCGAGCGTTTTGGCGAGCTGATAAACATAGCTCGGAGCATCCTCCGTCGACAAAGCATATTCCTTGCCGCAGAGCACGACCTTTACACGTTGTTTCATGATTTATTCTTCCTTTCTTATTGCAGATACCGGATCAGTGCGACGACTTTGCCGAGAACAGAGCATTCCCGGACCAGAATCGGCTTCATTGCGTCATTTTCCGGCTGAAGCCGATAGCCGCCGTTTTCCCTGTAGAATCGTTTGACGGTTGCCTCCTCCTCATTGACGAGCACGACTGCAATCTCGCCGTTTTCGACGAGATCGCACTGCTCGACAATGACGATGTCGCTGTCGAGAATACCGGCTTTCACCATGCTTTCGCCGCGGATGCGGAGCGCAAAGAGGTCGCCGGCATAATGCCTGTCGGGGACGTAACTAATATAATCCTCGATGTTTTCTATCGCCGTGATCGGCTGCCCGGCCGCAACCGCGCCGACCAGCGGGACATTGCGCGTAATGTGGTTGTGCAGGCGGATTGCCCGGTTCTGATTGTCCATTTTATCAAGCAGACCTTCATCGACCAGCAGATTGACATAGCGGTGAACGGTCGAGGTGGAGCGGATATCCAGTGCAGAACAGATTTCGCGGACAGTCGGGGCATAGCCCTCGTCGATCCGTTCACGGATATAGCTGTAGATCGCCTTGGCTTTTTCGTTGAGCATAGCGGTCTCCTTTCTGCTCACAGATGCTCTCTGGATTGCAGGGTGTCTGCGATCTGCTTCGAGAGCTTGTTGACGTCGCCGCAGCCGAGGGTGATAATCAGGTCGCCCGGCTCGGCCAGCTTGCAGACGGCATCGCAGACCGCATCAAAATTCTTGTATTTGCGCGTATCGTTGGAGTTCAGATCGGTTTCGTCCTGCGGGAACCAGATGCAGCCGGGAATCTTCTCCGCAAGCATCCGTGTGAAGATGCCGCGGGTGTTTTCCTCTCTGCCGCCCATGATATCGGTCAGCGCGACAATATCCGCGATGCGCAGAGCATCGGCGAAATCATCGAGCAGGCGCTCGGTGCGGGAGTAGGTAAACGGCTGATGCACGGCGATGACGCGGCGGTATGGCATCGCCTTTGCCGCTTTCAGGGTTGCTGCGATCTCCGCAGGATGATGCCCGTAGTCATCCGCGACAGTGATGCCGCCGCAGTGTGCATGGACATCAAAGCGGCGCTTGGCACCGTGGAAGGCAAGCAGTCCGGCCTGACACTGTGCAAAATTCAGCCCGACCAGATGCGCGGACGCGATCGCGGCCAGTGCATTAAGCACATTGTGCATGCCGGGAATCAGCAGTGTCGCTTCGCCGAGGCATTCGCCCGCGTGCCAGACCTTGAATACAGTCTGCTGATTGGCTGTGTGGGTGATATCGGTGATGCGCCATTCGCAGTCCTCGCCCGTGCCGAAACGGAGCAGCGTTTTTCCCTCGACCGCCGCCATTGCGTCGCAGGTGTTGGCGTCATCTCCGTTATAGAGCACATATCTGCTGGATTTCTGCGCAAACTTCGTAAAGGATGCCTTCAGGTTTTCGAGCGTATGGAAATACTCCATGTGATCCTCGTCGATGTTCAGGATCACCGCGATATCCGGGGAAAGGTGCAGGAAGGTATCGACGTATTCGCAGGCCTCACAGACAAACACCTCACTGCTGCCTGCTCTGCCGCTGCCGCCGATTGCCGGGAGCTTTCCGCCGATGACCGCCGAGAGGTCGATGCCTGCCGTAAAGAGAATCTGCGCAAGCATCGAGGTGGTTGTGGTCTTGCCGTGCGTGCCGGCAATGCAGACTGCATCGCTGTACCATTCCGAGACAATGCCGAGCAGCTCACTGCGCTCCATCATCGCGATGCCGGAGGCCTCCGCTGCGGCGCGCTCCGGGTTGGTCTTTGCAATCGCTGCGGAATACACGACCAGATCGGCATCACCGATGTTTTCGGGACGCTGCCCGACCTGCACCGGAATGCCCAGTGCCCGGACTGCGGCAAGCGTATCTGTCTCATTGTTGTCGGAGCCGGTCAGGTAATACCCCTTCGCGTGGAGCACCTGTGCCAGCGGGTACATTCCGCTGCCGCCGATCCCGATCATGTGGATATGCTTTTTACCTTCTAAAACAGAATTCATCTTCTTATCATCCTTTCCGGCTGAAAATGCCGTAAATGTATCATTTTTCTGTATATTTCGATGCGAATTGCATATTCCGGAGAAAAATATGCATGCATTCTCATGAATTTACATGAAATATTCACAGAATTAACACAATTCCATGCTAGAATAGTGGCGTACCGGTTCGGGGAAATCTGCATGTTCCGCACCGTCAACACGCAAAAACAAAAAGCTATTTTTCGATTTGCATCGTTGTGCGACAACCTTGCAAGCAGAAAGGAAGGAACCTCCCATGGAAATTACCGATTTGAAAATCCGCAAAATGATGGCGGAAGGACGGCTGCGTGCGATTGTCTCCATTACGCTCGATCAGATGCTCGCCGTTCATGACATCAAGGTCGTGCAGGGCGAGAACCGGCTGTTCGTCGCAATGCCGAGCAGAAAAGATGAGGGCGGAATTTTCCGCGACATCGTGCATCCGATCTCGGCGGCTGCACGGCAGTATCTGGAAACTCAGATTCTGAATGCTTATCAGGAGCAGCTCGCACTCATGCAGGCTGAGGCTGAATCCGACGCTCAGGAAGTTGCAGAGCCTGAGACAGCGGCACCTGAAGCTGATGCACCGGCAGAGGAAGAAACTGCCGGCTGATTCCGAAAACTGAATGCAGAAAAGCCGTCCGGTGTTCATTGATACACCGGACGGCTTTTTGTCCGGTTTTTTATTTGCGGCCGGCTGCCTCCTGTTCCAGAAGTCTTGCCGTCTTGAGCAGTGCGATCTGTGTTTTCGCGTCGGGCAGCTCATCCCGCATGACCATTTCCACGGCCTCCTTCAGCGGAATGCGTACCACATCAAGGAATTCGTCTGCATCGAGCGACTGTTCTTTTGTGAGGTCAAGCGCCCGTGCGAGGTACATATAAATGACCTCCTTGTCATAGGCCGGCGTGGGGAAAAGCCGTCCCAGCGGCTCAAAGCGTCCGGAGACTGCGCCTGCCTCCTCCTTCAGCTCCCTGACCGCACAGTCTGCGGGGTTTTCGCCGTATTCGAGCTTCCCCGCAGGGATTTCCAGTGTTTCGGCTGCATGCGGGTAGCGGAACTGCCGCACCATAATCACATCGCCGTCATCGGTCAGCGGGACGACGCACGCCCCGCCGGGATGATGCACGACCTCGCGGAATGCCTGTGTGCCGTCCTCCAGCGCGACCGTGTCACGGGTGACATGCAGTATCTTTCCGTTGTAGATTTCCTCCGAGGCAAGTGTGGTCTCAGAGAGATGCTGCGGCACATCAGCTTTCTTCATCGTCTGCATCCTCCTTTTCTGTCATCTGCGGTTCAACGGGATAAGCCGGTTCATCGGGCTGTGCCGGTTCATCGGGCTGTACCGGTTCATCGGGCTGTACCGGTTCATCGGGCTGTGCCGGTTCATCGGGCTGTGCCGGTTCATCGGGATATGCCGGCTCATCGGGATACGCCGGCTCATCCGGCTCCTCAGGCGGAATATACTCGATCCGCTCAGATTCCGGATGCTTGGCTGCTGCGTAGCGGCTGTAGGTCACCTGCTCCGAGAACGGCAGCGCGGCATCGTAATCATAGCAGTATTTGCGCTTCGGCGGCTGCGGACGCTTTCCGCGGCCGGCTGCGGCCATGATGATGAGATACAGAATGAGAACTCCTGCTCCGCAGGCAGAACCGATCAGGCCGATGCGCAGACCGGGTGTTTCGTAGCGGAATTCGATCTGGTTCTCTCCGGCCTCGCAGCGGACTGCCATAAAGCCGTAGCTGACCTTTTCCACATCAACGGCTTTTCCGTTGACTGCTGCGCGCCAGCCCTTGTCGAACGGCACGCTGAAGAATACCATTTTCGGCTGCTCCAGCGAGATGCTTGCGCTGAAATGTGACGAATCATACACAAAATCCGTACAGGTCTCCTGTGCGCGTTCGCGGCAGATTTCTGCGAATTCCACATCGCTGCGGGTGAAGCGCTCCTCTGTGGGCAGTACTGTCAGGATATCGGCATATTTTTCAGTCTGCGCCTCGCTCATGCCCAGCGCGAGCAGCATGATCTTTTCTCTCGTATTCAGCGCCGCGCCGTCCAGATCTTCTGTGCTGATACAGGTATCATATGCAAGACCCATCGGGATATAAGCATCGTTTTCGTAAATATTGAATCCGTTTTCACGCTTGATATAACGGAAGCTCGGCATTTCCGGCAAAGTTTCCGCGACATCCTCCTTGTCCTCCGGATTGTAGCGGTCAAGATAGTATTTCACGCTGAACAGCTCCCGCAGTGCGTAATGCTGCGGCTCTGCGCGCGATGCAACGTCACGGGTGATATCCATTGCGTCGTAGAAATCCATGATCGAGGTCGGGACGATGCTGTGGAAGCAGCGCATGTTGGAAAAGCCCCAGAACATCGGATAATTGTCGTAATCCTTTGAAATGTCAATGCGGTAGAACTGTCCGGGCTCCTGTTCGAGCCGGATCTCTTTTCCGCCCTTGACCGCGGTATTGAGATAGGCGGTCGGCCATGCGCCGAGCCCGATGCCGAAATAGATCATCGAGAAGCCGGAGCATGCACAGCAGAATACGGTCGTGCAGAGTGCGAGCCGGTAAAACGGCCTGCCCTTTTTCCGTATCACGGCGATCAGTACCGCAAAATAGAGCATGATCGCACACAGGCCGAGAATCAGCCAGAAATACCACGAGTACTTTGCGAATTGCAGGAGGTGTATTTTTCCCTCCTTGTCCTTGGTCGGCAGGAGCGAGACTGCGCCGAAGCCGGCAAGGAAAATGCCGCAGGTAATCAGCCCGCCCTTCCATTTGATCTTCGGATTGTCCAGCGAGTAGGCCGTCATCATGGCCATGATGAGCACCGGCATATAAAACCAGCGTGCATAATATGCGGCGTTGAACATATAGAACATGGCGTTCAGCACCGGCACCAGCGCACAGACCGTGCAGATCAGCGTGAGGCGGGTCGCCCAGTGCTTCTTTTTCTGCGACATGAATGCGATTACGCCCGCCATCGAGAACAGCGGCAGATATCCGCCGATCGACGACCATTTTCCGTAATCGGACTGGAACAGATTGGGCCGCGCGGGGACATCCGGAATCATGAAGAAGCTCTGGATGATGCGCCAGATGCGCGTGCGGTCGGAATATGCGACCATGTCCATGCCGAACAGATACCGCTTGACACGGTAATTTTCCCAGATCGCGAGAATCGCAGGCAGAAGCATGAAGCCGGCCATGAGCACGCCGAGCACCGCCTCAAGCGCAATGCTGAAGAATTTGCGCAGACTGACGTTGAAGTCCTTTGCAGGGCAGCGCACGATGAAATAAAGCACGGCAAACACGGCCTGTCCCGTGAAGAAATAATAGTTGATGATGCCCATGAGTGCGACCGTGACAGCGAAAATGCCGCGGCGGTTCTCATTGATCCGCTGCTCCATTGCAATCAGCAGAAGTGGGAAAAATGCGGTCACATCCTGAAAATGGTTGAAAAATACATTATAAAGCTGGAAGCCCGAAAATGCATAGAGCAGTCCGCCGATGACCGCCGCCTGTCTGCTGCGGACAAACCGCCGGATATAGGCATAGGCGGTCAGCGCTGCAAAGGCATGCTTCAGCGCGAGCAGATAGGGCATCAGATACAGCACAATCCATTGCGGGAACGGAACGGTCAGCCAGAAAAACGGGCTGCCAAGCAGATAAAACGAATATGACCCGATAAAATTGGCGCCCAGATCAGTCTGCCAGTCCCAGCCAAAGCTGCCGTTCGTCACCGCTTCATGCGCATGATAATAAAACGGGAGCTGCTGGGAATTGAAGTCTCCGTAATAGATAAAATAGCCCTTCGTGAAGATCATGACCGGGAGCATGAGCACCAGCATGACCGCAAATGCCAGCAGGAATACGGTCAGATAATACTCCCGCCGCTCCTGGAGCGGATGGCGGGGCGCTTTGGAACGCGATCCCATAGGACTGAGCCACCTCCGTATAACAGAATAAAGACATATTTATTATACCACAAAGCACCGGAAATGTAAAGCACAAATGTACGGCAAATTAAAAAAACTCCTGCTGTGAAATCTTGACATTCCGGCGTAAAACGATTATAATAGAACTACAGGAGACAAGGAGAGGAGGACGGCTATGATCTATCCGGCAACAGAGGCGATTCAAGAGGCTTTTCTCGCGCATAATCTGAAATGTGTCGCTGAGGAACACGAAAACGAAAGCCTCGTGATAATCGGTATGACCGGCCAGACCACGAGCTTCCGCGTGCTGTTCATCTCCCGAAGCAAGGAAAGCGATGCGGCAATGCGGATCTATAATCTTGTGCGGTTCACTTCCGATAAGCAGGAGGCCATGATCGAAGCGGCAAACGATTGCAACGCCAGATACCGGTTCCTCAGATTTACGGTCGATACCAATGCGAATACCGTCGATGTGGAATACGATTTTCCGCTGAATCAGGAGGATATCGGGGCCGCGGCGTTTGAGATGCTGATGCGGGCTGCCATTATCATTGACAAATGCTACCCGGAGTTTATGCACTGCCTCTACGGCTGAGTGCGGCAAAACCGACCTACACAGAAGGAGAGATGCAGCATGTTTCGTGCAACAGAAGAAATTGCAGCGGCTTTTGATGAGGCAAATCTGAAATACCGGCTGGAGGAAACCGAATCAGGCAGCCGACTGGGTGCCAATGTTGAGGTCAACTATACAGCGTTCTGCATCTGGTTTATTTCTGATGACGACGACAGCGATGTTGCTGTCAGAATTCCGAACTTTACACGCTTCCGGACGGAGGCTGAGCGCCGGAAGCTGCTGAAACCCCTGAATGATATGAACCGGAAATTCCGCTTCTGCAAATTCGTGCTCAACCGCACGGCGCAGAGTATTGAGCTTGAATACGATTTCCCGCAGAGCGCCGATCAGATCGGGCAGACCGCCGTCGAGATGTTTCACCGGATCGCACGGATCGCTGACGAGGCGTATCCGGTGTTCATGAAGGCACTCTGGGGCGGCGAGGAATTCTTCGGAAATGCTGTCTTTTACGAATATAAATACTGATGCTTCAGAGCCGCCCCGGTGCAATCAACCCGGAGCGGCTCTGTATGCGCGGGTATTGACAAAGCCCGGCTGATATGATAGAATACCTGTGGCGGTCAGGCCGATCGCCGGAAAAGAGGCGCTTTTTTTGAATAAGGATCTGACCGTCGGAAAGCCCGGTCCCGTGCTGCGGAAATTCTGTCTGCCGCTCTTTGGCAGCGTCATTTTTCAGCAGCTCTATAATCTCGCAGACAGCTTTGTCGCGGGACATTTTATCAGTGAAGATGCGCTCGCTGCCGTCGGAAACAGCTATGAGATCACGCTGATCTTTCTCGCGTTTGCCTTCGGCTGCAACATCGGATGCTCTGTCACGGTCTCTCAGCTTTTCGGCGCCAAGCGGCTGCGTGATCTGAAAACCGCTGTCTATACCACGCTGATCTCTGTGACAGTCCTGCTGGCCGTGCTCATGACGGGCGGACTGCTCCTGTGCGATTCCCTGCTGCGGCTCATCCATACGCCGGATAACATTTTTGCCGATTCTGCACTGTATCTCCGCATTTATATCTGGGGACTGCCGTTCGTCTTTTTCTATAATATCGCAAACGGGATTTTTTCGGCGCTCGGTGACTCGAAAACGCCGTTCCGCTTTCTTGCATGCTCCTCTGTTGCGAATATCGGTGCGGATATACTGTTTGTCAAGGCCTTTCATATGGGCGTTTCGGGTGTCGCGTGGGCCACGCTGATCTGTCAGGGCGCGAGCTGTGTGCCGGCGGTGTACTTGGTTTTCCGCAGATTCCGCAAAATCAGAACCGAGGGCCGCGTGCCGCTGTTTTCAGCGCATCTGCTTAAACGGCTATCCGTTGTCGCAGTGCCGAGCATGCTTCAGCAGAGCTTCATTTCCGTCGGCAATATTATCATTCAGGGCGTAATCAACAGCTTCGGCTCCGGCGTGATTGCCGGGTATTCGGCGGGTGTCAAGCTGAATAATCTGGTCATCACATCCTTTACCACACTGGCAAACGGTGTATCCAATTTCACTGCACAGAATCTCGGGGCAGGGAAAATGTCACGTATCCGCAGCGGATTCCGTGCAGGACTGCGGCTTGTATGGATTATCACAGTGCCGATTGCGGCGCTCTATCTGCTCGGCGGCAGATACCTTGTTGCCGTATTTCTCGAAAAGCCTGCATCCGGGACTGCGCTGGATACCGGTGTGCTGTTTCTGCGCATCCTTACGCCGTTTTATTTTGTGGCTGCGATGAAGCTCGTTGCCGACGGCGTGCTGCGCGGCTCGAACCGCATGGGATGTTTCATGGCGGCTACCTTTACCGACCTGATTCTCCGGGTTGTGCTTGCGAAGATTCTCTCGCTTCGGCTTGGTGCGGCCGGTATCTGGATTGCATGGCCGGTCGGCTGGACGATCGCGACTGTTATGTCGCTGCTGTTTTATCATAGGGGTCCGTGGAAAGGTGCCGATGACGATGCGGAGAATGCCGACGGGCAGCAGCAGACTGACTAACGACAGCACCGGCCGCTTGCGGTCTTGCCCGATTGACAGAAAGACGCCCCCGATGAGGCATGGAACCTCTCGGGGGCGCTGCGCATTCAGCGGAGCTGCGGGGTGCTTCCGACTTCGGAAACGGTCATGGATGCTGCAAAAACTGCCGGTGCCGTTCCGGTTACGGGGATGTTGATCGCTGCGCCGGAGACATTGACCAGCACCCATGCGGTGCCGGCGGGCAGATATGCAACCGCGGAGCCGCTGACCAGTGTGCTGCCTGTTTCCGGTACGTCGATTGCGCCCGAATAACCCAGAACCGTCTGGCCGTCCAGCGATTGCAGCGCGATTACGGCATCTGCTGCGGCACCGTCCGACTGCACGAGAATCTGCCATGCAAATGCATAGACACCTGCCTCTGTGACGGTTACGGCTCTGCTTGCTGCGTCATAGCTCAGGCCGTTTCCGGTCTGCCGGAGCGTTCCGGTCATCGGGACGGCAGCGCCGTTTGCAAGGGCGGTCTGTGCGGTCGCAAGCTGCACACACAGTGTATCGGGCTCTGTAAGCGGAACCGGAACCGGCGGTGCGGGCTGCGGCGGTACAGGCTGCGGCGGGAACGGATACGGCGGATACGGACAGCAGCCGGCCCTGCCGAGACTTGCATCAATCAGCATATATATCACTCTTTTCCGTAAAATTCCGGTGCGGAAAATTCGCATCGGTACTACAGAATATGCAGCAGGCCGCTAAACGGTGAAAGCCCGCTCCGATTGCCGGAACGGGCTTTTGGTTTCTGGTTTGCAGAAAGAATCAGCGCTTGGATCAGTGAGGGGACCCTGAAAGTGCCAGCTTTACGATATTTTTTTCAGCAGCTCATCCCGGAGATTTTGGAGAATCGACGGAATCCTTTTATTGCCCTTGCACATATACGGAAATTTGTCAAAGATCAGCAGCTTTTTGCATATCGACCCTCCGAATTCATAAGCATATGGGAGTTAATGTATATACATAAGGTTTTGCATTGATACGCCTCAGGCACATGATATTTTTTACGGCTCCTGTTTGCGCCCCTTATGTATACCTTATTATATAAAGCGCCTTACGAACTCAACAAAAATGCTGTAAACAGACGATTTTTCTATCATTAAAGAAACACCGCTTTTTGCGATTGGCTTAGCGGCTGTACTTTTGTTATAAATGCCGATATCTATACGCTGATTCACAGGAATATTGTATCTATCAGTAAACATCGTTCACAAACCTTGACAAACGGCTGATCGTGTGATATGCTATGTATGTGAACGGTGTTTATTTCCGATGAAGGGAGGTCTGCGTATGCCGAGAGATAAAACTGAAGCACACGGAAAAATCATCGCAGCAGCGGTCAAAGAATTCATGGAATACGGCTTTGAAAATGCGTCTATGCGCAGAATCGCATCTGGGGTCGGGCTGACCGTCGGGGCGCTGTACCGTCATTTTCCGAACAAAGAGGAGATGTTTGCGGCGCTTGTGCAGCCGACAATTGACGAGCTGATGGCGCAATATCAGGCGTTTGTGGAACAGGGCTATGAGGTCATGAAATGCGGCGATGTGCAGCAGCTCTGGAACGAGAGCGAAAGCGAAACAAAATGGCTGATGTCCTTTATTTACGACCATTTTGACGCATTCAAGCTGCTGATCTGCCGCTCGCAGGGAACCAGATTCGAGCGCTTTGTTCACGATATGGCATTGCTGGAGGAGCGCTCCACGCTTGACTACTTCGAGCGCATGAAGCAGTACAATATGACCGTCAATACGCTTTCACAGCAGGAATTTCATATGCTGGTGACGGCGAATGTGTCCGCGCTGTTTGAGGCGGTCATTCACGATTTCAGCCGTGAGGAAGCGATGCACTATGCGGAAACGCTGGATGCTTTCTTTTCGGCAGGCTGGAAAAAAATACTCGGCATCTGATGCCGATATTTTTTGATGCAAGGTTAGCGTAAACTAACTGCATAAGGAGGAATTGAAATGGAACAAACAAAGAAGCGCTCTGCGATCAGTTGGGTTGTTGAATTTGCAGGGCAGAAGAAACCCAATTACATTTTCAGTGTGCTGCTGGCAGTGTGCAAGGTCGTGTTCGGACTGATGCCGTATCTGTATATGTCGGATATTGTAGGCAAGCTGCTTGAAATGCACGCAGGAACGCTCGAAAAGGATATGTCACTGCTGACTGCAAGCATCATCAAAATGGCAGTATTCTGGCTGCTGTGCCGTGTCTGCCACGCGATTTCAACGACGCTTTCGCACGCCGCGACCTTTGAGGTGCTTGCCAATATCCGCCGGCAGCTCACCGAAAAGCTCTCAAAGCTGCCGCTCGGCTCGGTGCTGTCGCAGTCCAGCGGCACCTACAAAAACATCATCTGCGAGCGCGTGGATTCCATCGAAACCACGCTTGCGCACATCATTCCGGAGGTGCTGTCCTCTGCATTTGTGCCGGTCGCGCTCATCATTTATATGATGACAATTAACTGGAAATTAACGCTGATTTCTCTGGTCTGCGTGCCGGTCGGTGCGGCATTTTTCATGCTGATGAT
>JAFXZM010000065.1 GCA_017541275.1 Oscillospiraceae bacterium
CAGCAAAACGGCATCTGCACGGTCACATTTGCCGTCGGCATTCACATCGCCCGGAACGGTCTGTCCGCCGAAAAGCTGCATGATCTCTGATTCATTCAGCGCCTGCCTGTAAACAGCGACATTGTCGATCTCGCCCTGAAAGCCTGCATCCTCCTCATAGAAGGAGCGTCCGATATAGCATTTCTGCCCGCTGCCCATATCCGCAGGCCCGGTCGTCAGATCGGTCGTTTTTGCAGCAAGAACACCGTCGATATACAGCCTTGCGCTGCCGCCGCTGACAACAAATACATATCTGTGCCGCTGCGTACCGTCAAGATCATCAAATCGCAGGCCGCTCTCGCCGCGCCATGTGTCGGTCGTTGTCTGAAAACGAAAATGATCCTTTGCGATCTTGAAAAAGGCATATTTGTCGCGGTCCTGACCGGTCGCAAAGGTGAAGAAATCACCCTCCGAATCGGATCGCGCATCCATAACCACGGTGTATTCGCGCGTGCCGTCGAGCAGACCTGCCGGAAGCTCCGCATAGTCCGCCGGATTCCCCGAAAGCCGCAGAAATCCGCCGTCTGCATCCGACACAAGGGATGTGCCTGACGAAAGCGTCAGGCCGCCGCCGTTTCCGCTGATATCCGGAACGGTCGAGCCGTCTATCTGCCCGTCAAAGTCATACATGACCGCGGGCTTCGGCATTTCCGCTGCGCGGAGCGGCTTGCCGAACACCCTGACCTCATAGACAGTCGGTGTATACCAGTTGTTGTTCGGATTATTTTGCAGGGTCGCGTTCTGCACATTGAGCCGCACATACCGCGCCTCGCCGGAGAGCATATCGCTGTTGAAGCCGTAGGTTTTGCTGACAACATCGCTGCTTTTGTCGGTGTGATCGAGCAGCGTTTTCCAGTCCACGCCGTCCGTGCTGCCCTCGACCTTGTAGGTATAATAGCCCTCTGAGCCCTTGCAGATGTACCATGAGGTCTGAATATTGGCAAGCGAGCAGACCTGTTCAAGATCAATTTGCAGATAGAACGGCCATTTCTTGTAGTCGCTGATTGCGGTGAAGGAGGACTGATACGAGCCGTCAACCGCCTTTTCCGGCGCATTCTCCGCTTTTGCGCCGAGCGAGGCGGATGCCGGCTTGTCCTGCGAGAGCAGCTCGCCCGCCTGCACCGGGTACAGATCTCCGGTTTTGGTGTTGTAGCGGAAGGACGGGCAGTAATCATAGAACGCAAAGCTGTTGTCGAAATACAGCGGGCACAGTGTCGTGCCGCTGGTCGAGTCTGCACGAAGCCAGCGATAAGCATGCATCAGATAGTTTTTGTCCTGCAAATTGACAATCCAGCCGGACTGTGACGAAAAGGTCGAGCTGTTGCCAATGCTGCGCAGACCGCTCCATGTTCCGGCGATATCGTCTGTGACGGCGTATGCGCCGCTGCTCGGATACCAGCCGGCAGCCTGCGAGGTGAACAGAAAATAGTATCCGCCGCGCTTGATGAGATTCGGGAATTCGCGGTACTGATCTTCAAAAAGTGTCTGGACGATCTCTGTCACGCCGCTGTAGTCGCTGTTCATCTTGAAAATATACAGTGTCGCATTGGCGCCCTGACCTTCCTTGTTTGCCGCCGCAATCAGATAGCCGGTATGTGCTGCATCATCGTCAAAGAAGATCGCCATGTCGCGCACCTGAATATCCAGCGGGTTATACACATGATGCACCGTAAACTGTCCGCCGGGTGTTCCGGTGATGACAAGCGCCTTGCCGTCTGCATAGCCGGAGGGCTTTTCCCAGTGCGCCCAGACAACGACCTTGTTGACATGCGCAAGATACTCGATATGCACCGATTCGATCTTGCAGCTTGCGAGTGCGCTGTTCTGCGAGGAATCTGCCGCATTGCGCGCATTCCCGAAATGCACGCCGTCCGAGGATGTCGTTTCTTCGAGATAGATGTCCTGCGTGCCCCCGTGGGAGCGCAGCGCATAGCTGTAATAGGTATTGCCGACCTTATATCCGCTCGTTTCATAGCGCAGGCTGCTGCCCTTTTGGTTATCGTAGGAATCCAGTCCGGACGGCAGTGCGCAGGGTGTCAGCGTCTTCACGGATGAAAACTGCGTACCGTTCTTTCCTGTCACAGCAAGCTGATAGTAATACACTGAACCGGTCTCCATGTCATTGTCCGACCATGAATTGCCCGTGCCGGAATAGACCGGAACAAAATCAGTTTCCGAATCCTCCGAGCGGTAGAGTGTATAATTTGCCGCATCGAGTGTTGTCGCCCATTGCAGCGCGCCATGATCGGCATACCCGCTGTCCGCAACCGTATAGAGATTTGCCGCAAGTCCGATCTGATCCGAGATATTGTCCGATGCAGGACGATTTCCGCCCGCAGCGGTCACATTCGCCGGAATGCCTGTGAGAAAAGCGGCGCTCAGAAGCAGCGCAGCAGTTCGCTTCAAAATACTTCCTTTTTTCATAGTAAGTCCCCCGTATTTGCACTGCCGGAAATCCTTTGACCGGCTTTTTTTCATTATACGGGAATTCGCGCTGCATGTCAATGCCTGATTGCATCTTTTTCCCTGCTGAACCGGTCGTGTCTGCGGCCCGGCAGGCAATCTGCTTCTCGCCGGCCGGTTCACTTTTCAATCCGGGACGCGATTCTTTTTTCTCAGCAAGCCGGCAAAACAAACCGGATGCCCGACACTTCCGGGCATCCGGTTTATTTGCAGTGTTTTCCGGTCAGGCGGCATTCAGCAGCATTCGTTTCAGCAGCGTCAGATCAACGGCACTGAGCTTCTGGTCGCCGTTGATGTCGGCCTGTGCAGCCTGTTCCGCTGTCAGGGTTGATTCAGAAAGCAGAAATTTAATCAGCGCAACGGCATCCGCAATATTCACGCTGCCGTCCAGATTCACATCGCCGCGCAGCGTTTCGTCCGCTGCCGCTGCCAGTACAATATAATTCATGCAGTAGGACGCCTGCCCGTTCGCACCGAGCGTGACGGTTTCGCCGGCGTGCATCGTCATGGCATAGAGATCGAATGTCACATCGTTGGTCGTCGTGACCGCATCGCCTGTTTTGGAAAAATCCGCAAGCCATGCCGGAATATGCTCCACGCGGGAATCCAGCCCGACATACAGCGTGATATTCCGGAGCGCAGTGAGCGCGGCCTGCTCCGCTGACGAATTTTTTGCGTTGCACGGTGTCAGAATCAGCTCTGCACCGTTCACCGGCTCCGGCAGGGAAACCGCAGCACACTGTTCAGGCGTTCTGTCTCCGAACAGTGCATCGCCGGCTGCGGCCGCACCGTCAATTTTCCAGCTTTCGTAATAATCCGCATCCAGCACATCAACGGAAATCAGCGTGCCTTTGATTGCATCGAGCTTCGGCGTCACCAGCCAGACGGTTCCCGCTCCGCCGAGACATTCCGTATCTCCGGAGGATTTCGTATAGATCACATATCCGCTGCCGGAGCGGCTGAATTTGAACTGTTCGCCGCCTGAAAGCGCCTCACCGGTTTCTGCACGGATGATCTGATAATAACCGGAATCGCCGCTTTTCAGCGTATACCGCTCTGCATTTTCAAGCAGCGCACCGGTCGCTGCGTTGACGATTTCATATTTCGCATCCGTGTCCATAACCGTGCCGTGCCTGATACCGGATAAACCGCTGTCCTCCGGCGAAGGCTTCACAACACCCTCCGGGAATGAATCCACGGTCAGGTCATTGATGTAATACTCAATGTTCATGTACCCCTGTCCGCAGTAGTCATCCTGATAGTCGGAGGGGTCATTGGGATTCAGTCCGCGTGCAAGCTCCCATGCATCGTCCATGCCGTCATTGTCCGCATCGGTGATCTCCTTCTGCGTCACGGCAGCAGGATACTGATAGGTGACGCCGCACTTGATGTTGTATTTGCCAAGCTCCGCGACAGAGCCGTCATAGTTCTCGGTGCCGCTGCACTGACCCGTACCGTTTCTGGTTTCCTCGGCACACTGCCGGTCGATGGCGGTGCGCTTGTCCGGACTGATACCGTTGCCCGCAAAGCTGATAACATGATCGTATGCGGCGGCGGCACTTTCGCAGGACGATGCCGTTGAGACATTTTCGCCGTCCAGCACGGTCGGAAAAGGCGATGCGCTGTAAAGATCATTCTTTGAGATGCCGATGCTCTCCTTGACGGTCACACCGGCCCAGTTGTCGTTGGTAATGGAATGGAACGAGCCGTCCTTGTTAATCATCCGGTTGCCTGCGCAATAGACCTTGAAATTCTGCGGACTGGTCGTGCTGTCTACATACATCCAGTGATAGCCGCCTGTCGTGGAATTGCCTGCCTTCAGCGTATTGTTGACATAATTGAGGTGTCCGATCGTGCCGTATGCGGTCTGATAGCCCCAGTCATAGATGATGTTGTTTGTGAAATCGGCAGTTTCCGTGCCCTGCGTCTTGCCGCGGAAATTGCGGGAAACATTGTGAATGATGAGATTGTGGTCAAAGCTGAGATACCCTTTGCCCATCATAATGCCGAAGCCGTGAACGCCTTTCACATGACCGCCCCATGAATTTGCAGGGCCGATGACGGAATACTGCACGGTATAATACTCGTTATTGGAATACAGTCCCCACTGCTCGTCAGTCGTCCAACCGAGTGAGCAGTGATCTATGGTCGAATAGGAGCCCTTTGCGCCGCCCCAGCCGTCATTGCCGGAGCTGGTACATTTGTCAGGCCCCGGCCGGGAGCTCAGATAACGCACGATGATATTGTCGCCGCCCATGCCGAATTTATAGTTTTTCAGCGTAATGCCGCTGCCGCCGGGCGCGGTCTGTCCGGCAACCGTAATATTGTCCGAGCAGATGATGTTTCCCGCCAGTTCAATCGTTCCGCTGACGTCAAATACGACAATGCGGTTCGGCCGGCTGACGGCATCGCGGAGCGAGCCTGCGCCGGAATCATTCAGATTCGTAACATGATAGACCTCGCCGCCGCGTCCGCCGGTTGCATATCTTCCCGCGCCTGTTGCGCCCGGAAAGGCAAGCAGCTTTTCCGCAGCAAACGCCGTGCTGCCGGCCGGCATGAACGGAATGGCCGCGGCTAACAGCAGCAGGGCTGTCAAAGATGCCAGAACGCGGCTGTGTATCCCTTTTTTCATATGTTTTTCTCCCCTGTGTGATTCTGTTTTCTTACAGCGCAGGTCATCCGATCGCGCCTGGTTTCATTATAGCATGAAAGCAAGCCGCGCACAATGCACAATTCTGCTTTTTTATGACTGATTGCTGCTTTTTGCGCCGTATCCACACACAGAATCCTCCGAGCGAAAAAGCCTTCATTCGCGGCATCGGGTGCCGCCGCCCGCCGCGGCGCGGCTGTCCGCTCCGGAACGGGTCTTTTTTCATTGTACGGAAACGCACTCTGTATGTCAATGCCTGATTGCATCCTTTTCTGCGCTGAACCGGCTTTATCTGCCTCTCAAAGTATCACGGCTTAAAAGAATGATTCTTGGGAAGAAATCATACAGGCACTGCTGTTCAGGGGTTGACTTTTGGTAAAATCAGTATCATAAAAATGGATCGTTATATGCGATCAGCTCAAATCAATCGAGCAGCCGTGAAGCAGAGGCACTGAAAGCGTTATCCGCGGGCTGAAAATAGTAAAAGACAAAGAATGCATCAAAGTCAAAGCGTATATCAGCGCGCCCGCAGCAATGCAGGCAGGTGCGCGCCGGAATGGATGACTGCTTCAGCCGGCTGCGGCCAGATCGTTTTTAAGGCAACACCGCACAAAGCCCGCCTAACGGCTTGGCGGCGCATCTGCTTGCATCTTTTCCGTCATCTTGCACAGAAATTCCTTGCTGGGCGCCAGCCCAGCGGCGTCATTTCTATACAATCTGACGAAAAATCTGACGGGTCAAATATATTTGACCGTAAGCATCCTGCACCACCAGCTCTGTGCGGTATTGCCTTAATCTCCGTGCGTATAGGTTCCGGCAAGGCGGCCGAGTGCGAGAATATTGCCTGCGGAGCCGTCCGCAGAGACATTCACCGATTCCAGCACCGGTGACGCATCGGCATTGGCTGCGTCAAATTTTCCGGCAAGCTCCGCCGGAATCTCCCTGACCGCAAAGACGAAAATCTCATAGGAATGCGTGCCGCTCGGCGGATACGGTCCGACATATTCCGCCGCGGAAGCCCAGCCCTCGGACAGCGCAGTCCCGGTCACACCGTTTGATTTCCAGTGCAGCCAGTTATCTGCGGTCGTGTCCGCCATCATCACGACATAGCCTGCCGCGCCGCTGACCGGCTCCCATGCAAGCTGCGGAGAACGGTTTTCGCCGTGATTCGTGTTTGTAATGACCGGATCCCATATGCCGTCATGCAGATTCTCCGATGTCACCGCAAATGCAGGCAGACTGTCAAGATCGGGAACCGCGCTGACCGGCGCTGACTCCGCGGATTCCGTTTCCGATACTGCTTCCGTTTCCGGAGCGGCGGTTGTCTGAACCGCAGAGGATTCCGCCGGTGCGGAAGCTGCTCCGCCGCAGGCAGTCATGCAGAGCAGAGATGCGGTCACCAAGAAAAGCAATCCAAAATGCTTCATCATATTCTCCCTTGTTTTCGTAATGGTTTCAGCGCTGTCTTCTGTGTGATTCGATCTGCACCGGATTACCGCTGACCGGTTCGGCAAGCCGGGTCGCCGCGGTCAATGATGAACCGGATGATTCACGATACTGAGGCCATTATAGCATATTTCCCGGCGCGTTTCAATGGGCGGAGGCAAAAAGGGTGCGGCTGATCGGGGATTTTATTGTTCAAATATCAGTCTGTACAAGAGCGGTACATATTAATTTGAATGGGGGAAAGAAAACTCTTGTTTTCTCTCCCCCCGATGTGCAGACACCGCCATTTCCCGCTGTTTTCACCAATCGCTGTGTCACTCCACGCCGATATACTTCGCACTGACATAACCGTATTTTCCGTTGTAATACGTAATATACCAGCCGTCAGCAAATGACTCATATATCTCCAGTGATGTTCCTTCACATCAAGGATCGGAAGTCCGCTGATAAGCGTCCAGCAGCCGCCCGTCAGGCAAATCAGGCAGCCGTCCTTCAGACCGATCGGCGCACAGCCGATCCGCCGCTTGCTGTTGACGGTCTCTGCAATCAGAACCGCTGAATTCCTGCCGCAGAACGGGCAGAACATATCCCGTTCCATAATGACCTGATTGCTGCTTTTCATACGATAGCCTCCGATCATTGACTGTTTTTACCACACCTTGACCATCTTGTGACTGATATATGCCGTACCGCCGTCATAACGGATATAATACCAGAAGCCGTCAAAACTGATGACCTCAAATTCAAATCCCTTGTAGACCGTAGCAACAATATTATCACTCGTTTCCTTCGTCGGCGTGCTGCGCAGATGACAGGATGTTGCATCAACAATTCCTGCGACTGCATTATAATTCTTGCGCTCCGACGGCGGCGGCGTCCCGATCTTGATGTACTCCTTCGGCACGTAGCCCAGATAATCAAATCCGCTTCCGCTGTCAGTGCCGAGATAATACATATCATTGTATTCTCCGTGAATCGTGACCGCATCTCCCTCGTACAGCATCTCCACTTCCCGTTTCGGCCCGTTTCTTGATGCTGTTTTGTACATATTGCACGCATGCGCAGAGCAATACCCGTTTCTCGTATCGCTGTAAGATTCGTATTCCGGATAGGAGGAGGGCAGTGCTATGCCCTGCGAATCATATTTCAAGACGATCGTGATATTCGCCGGAGCCTGTGTCTGAGCGGCGGCTGCCGTGGATTGTTCTGTCCGCACGGTTGTTTCGGGCGCGGCTGTTGTCTGCTGCGCCTCAGGCTTTTTGAATACAATACTCTGATTCAGCACATATCCCCTCAGACCCTCAACCGATATCCGGCTCCATTCCCCTTCCAGCCCGTAAAGACTTACCTCATCACCTGTATACAATCGCGCAATCACGACTGAAGATGAATCCGGCTGCTGAAACAAAGAGACATACTGCTGATCGCCCGCGTCAATAAACGCTGCCGATATCTGTGCTTCAACAATCTCCTCTGTCACTTTGGACTCAGCCGGTGCTTCAGCAGCGGCCGATTCACTGTTTCCGGTCTGCCGGCTTTCTTCCGCTTCTCCTTTCGCGGCACAGCCGGACATACACACTGACAGTGCAAAACAAATCAAAAGTGCCTTGATTCCTTTACCCATATTCTCATCTTCCTTCCGGTTTCATAGTCAAATGAAGAAACAGTTTTCACTGTTTCCTATATTATACCATGCATATTATAAATTGTCAACATGTTTATTCGATATTTTGAAGATGTTTTGTATGGAATATATCACGTTCATTCTGAAGCAGCTTTCGGCTGACGGCTTCAGACAGCACCGCACAGAGCCGGCATTGCTCAGATACTATGAACCCGCCACCGCATAAAAATGAGCCGAGGTCGTCCCCGGCTCATTTCAGTTTGTTGATTAAAGCGGCATCTGCGATCCATTGATCGTAAAACTACGCCGCTGTCCGCATTACAGACTATCGCACAGCGATACCTTTCCGGAGAAGCGCCTGCTTCATCAGGGTCATATCGCGGACATCCAGTTTGCCGTCCATGTTATAATCCCCATAGCGCCACCGTCTGTCATTCACATACGGCGATACGGCGGCACGTTCCGGTACGGCAATCGGGTCGTCTATCACGATCACCGGGACAAATACAAATGCATCGCCGGTGAGCCAGCGCTGAAGCAGTACAAGATCGGCTATGCCAAGCACACCGTCGCGGTTCAGGTCCCCCTGCACATCCTGCTGAACCAGCATCACGACCCCATACGAGCCGTTTTCATATTCCGTGACCTGCCGCTTTTCTTCGATCTCGCTGATCCACGGGACAAATGCGGAAAAATGAAAGCTGAATTTGTCCGCATGGAAGAAGGATGTAAACTGTTTGCCGAGGATCGTCGGGTTCGATTCAAGCAGATATACCGGGCCGGTATAGATCCAGCCGTCGCCGCCGTCCTCCTTGAACTTTTCGTCATAGTACCCCACATCCGTTGTGATGGCGGGATATTCGCCGAGCGCATCAATGTCAATCAGTGAGCCGGTTTCCGCATCGACCAGCTTCACATACGTAAAGCCCGGCGCCAATATTGTTTCGCCGCCGTCGAATGCGATATAATTCCCCTCGACGGTCTCCATCGGCTCCGCATCGCCGAACACCGTTACCAGTTCCCAGGCAATCTCGACAGGGCCGTCCTCCTTTGCGCGGTACAGGAAGATATCAGCCATTCTTCCGCCGCCCACGGGCTGCGCATACACAACCGAGCAGTCCGAATGTCTGGCCCATTCGGGGTTCGTATCCTTTCCCTTCCATGTATACGCGATGCCGGAGGCCTGCGAAATGCAGATGACCATATATTCACCGTGCGCAGAGGCCTGTCCGTTTTCCTCAACATACTGTTCGTATTCGCGGTAGCAGTCCGGCAGCCAGCTATAGATGTCGGTTTCCGTAATGTTCATGTCCTCATCAACAGTGAAAAAGTAATTCGCGACCGTATGCGTATAGCCGTCGTTGAAGCTCGATTCGCCGTCCGAATCGCCGCCCTTTGCCCAGCGGTCTGCCAGCGCCGCCTCAAATTTGCCCGCACTGACCGGCTGATAGACAATGGTTTCAAAAACAAGACCGGGTTTTTCGCTGCCCGTTTCCTCTTTTTTCGCTGCCGAATCCGTATCCGCAAATGTGAAGCGTGCAACCTCCTTCATAACGCCTTCGGTCGCAAGCGGTTCAAAGCGCTTGGGATCGTAATCGTAGGATTCCCCGTCCTGACGGCCGACCACATACTGCACGCAGAGAAACCCGCTTTCAATGTTTACGGCTCCGTGCGTATTGCGAAACGCAAGCGCATCTTCAAAGCTGCCCGGCACCCAATCCGGCAGTACGGCGCTGTCCTTTGCTGCGAGCGCTGTCAATCCCGGCGACAGCAGACCAACTGTCAGCGCAAGAGAAAGAACCCCTGCACAAATCCGTCCGGCAATCAGATTATTATGCATCTTTTTCATCAAAAACCCCCTCCTGTTCATGAATATTATGGCAGTTTTCCCAGTCCGCTCATTTTTATTATATCATACATTATATATTATTTCAAGGGATAATAAAAAATTCATAAATCACAGACATAACAACTTTTCGCTGCTGTTCATGCGTGGTATCTCCAATGGATTTCTAATGGGGCTAAATCATCTTTAATATATTATATCGGGGGCGGGGGATAACCCCGGCAGAGGCTTGGGAACGGAGCCCCTATTCCGGATCACCGCGCAGCGATACCTTTCCCGGCAAGCTGACATACCAAAAGCTTTTATTTGTCATCGCCGGTTACGTGCTGAAAATTCCTGAAACAGCCGCTCTTTATGACTGCGGGAGTGGATATTTCGGGGATTTATTGTTCAAATATCAGTCTGTACAAGAGCAGTACATATTATTTTGTAATGGGGGAGAGAAAACTCTTGTTTTCTCTCCCCCAAGCCCCCTCTTTTAGCGCTTTTGAACGATAAGGGTATTTCGCCGTCTGCGGACGGCGACGAGGGCTCTGCCCTCGACCCGCGAGCTTTTTGAAAAAAGCTCGACCAAAAACTTTTATTTAACATCGCCGGTTACGTTCTGAAAATCCCCGATTAGCCACTCCCATGTCAGCTTTGGTATTGACTTTTCTGCTGCAACGTGGTATAATGAAGGCAAAATTAGTAAATGCATCCCGGTTCGCTCTGCCGATACCGCCATGCGAAAGGACTACGCCATGACACTGTATCAGATTCCGGGCATCATGAAGCTCATTCAAACAGAAATCCCCACAGACGTCAAGGAAAAAAAGCTCGTTGAAAAAATGGAGAACCTCTTTGTCACCTCCTATAAGCCTGAATACCTGACGGATGCGAAGCGCACCAGCGAGGAGCTGGTTGACCGCATCTGGCTGTATGCAAGCCTGATCGACGACGCGCTCAGCGACAAAATCCACTACAATGCAGCGAAATACGGGTGCGATACCGAATGGGATTCCGCAATCCGCTGGCTGAAATTCGAGCTTTCCAAAAAGCGCCTGTTCGGCGGCATGATACACAATGTTTCCAAGCTGTGTTCGCTTGCCTCCGCATCGCTGGACTGCCTGAATCCGGAGGCCTGCGGACAGTCGCTCGTCGGCTGGATTCAGAAAAACGGCGAGAGCCTGACCGATTTCTATGAAATCATCAGCGATCTGAGAGTCCGCCTCGATGAACTCTCAGAATTCTATGAGCGGTATCAGAAATCCTTTGACCCGAACTGAACACCGCAGCCGGTACGGTTTCCGAAACAGATACACTGCTGCTACAAAATAATTACAAAGCGGAAAATATGCTTGACAAAATCCGGCATGCCGCATATAATAGTCTCATATTCTGAGAAAGGCAGGTGAACACCATGAAACGTCAATATTCATCACACACAATCCAATATCCACATCGAACTGCACATGGAGTTTGCCCGTTTGCACCGTCTGACGAAACCGTCTGACTCAATGACACCGGAGCATCTCTGCGAAAGCAGGGGTGCTTTTTTTGTGTCCTGAAACGGGCTGCTCCGGAAAGGAAGCACTATGTTTGAATTACAGGGAAAATACGCATCTGCGAAGGTTTTTGCGGAAATCGCAGAGGAGAGCGCCGTTTCACAGATCATAACACTTTGCAATCAGCCGATCAGCGAGGGCGCTAAAATCCGCATTATGCCCGATGCGCATGCCGGTGCGGGCTGCACAATCGGCACAACCATGACGGTCAAAGACACCGCCATTCCGAATCTGGTCGGCGTTGATATCGGCTGCGGCATGGAGACCGTCCGGCTCAGGGAAACCCATATTGAGCTGCAAAAGCTCGATAAGCTGATTTACCGCTGCATTCCGTCCGGCTTTTCCGTGCGGGAGACTCCGCACCGCTTTGCAGAGAAATTCGACCTCTCTGCGCTGTACTGTGCCGACCGCATCCATGTTCCGCGCGCCTTGCAGAGCATCGGTTCGCTCGGCGGCGGCAATCACTTTATTGAAGCCGATCAGAGCGAGGACGGCAGCATCTTTCTGGTAATCCATTCCGGCTCGCGGCATCTCGGCGTCGAGGTTGCTCGGTATTATCAGGAGGAGGCATACCGCGTCCTCAACCGCGCCTCCGAGGACGAGATTCAATCGCTGATCGCCGCGCTGAAGGCACAGGGCAAAGAAAAACAGATTCAGAAGGCGCTGAAAAAGCTGCATGCGGAAAAGCATACAAATGTTCCGAAGCATCTGGCCTATACTGCCGGAGCACTGTTTGAACAGTATATCCATGATATGAAGCTGACACAGGAATTTGCTATGCTGAACCGCAAGGCCATGATGGATGAGCTGCTCCGCGGCATGGGTGTTCACATCGCCGAGCAGTTCACGACAATCCACAATTATATTGACACCGAGCACATGATTCTGCGGAAGGGTGCGGTCTCTGCGAGACTGGGCGAAAAGCTGCTGATTCCGATGAATATGCGCGACGGCAGCCTGATCTGCATCGGCAAGGGCAACGACGACTGGAATCAGTCAGCTCCGCACGGCGCAGGCCGGCTGATGTCCCGTTCGGAAGCAAAATCCTCGTTCACGGTCTCCGAATTCAAAAAGCAGATGTCCGGCATCTACACGACCTCCGTCAGCAGCGGAACGCTTGATGAATGCCCTATGGCCTACAAGCCGATGGAGGCAATCATGAACTGCATCGGCGACACCGCTGAGATCACGGAAATCATCCGGCCGATTTATAATTTCAAGGCAGGTGACGCGGAATGAAACAGTTTGTACCATACGAGAAAATGAGCAAAAAACAAAAGCGCGAATATGACCGCAGGCAGCGCGGGACTTGGGATTTTTCTCCGGTCACGCGGATTGCCGGCCCGGATAAAAAGCATTATTCACGCAAAATCAAACACAAAAACAGCGGCAGAGATGATTCTGCCGCTGTTCTTGTCGATAAAATAGTATCTCCGCTGGAATCAGACGATCTCAAAATCGGCGCGGTAGGTTCTGGGCAGCTCGGCGCCGTCAGCAAGCAGCTCGATCTCGATCGCGTATTTGCCTTCAACCATCGAGCCGAATTTCTCGCGCCAGTCAAGCACCAGCTCCAGCGTTCCGCCGGGATCCACATGATAGTTTTTCTGCACGCGCGCCTGCATATCCGTGACACGGAACAGGATCGTCTCCCTGCCGTTCTCATCAAACGCAATCATACGGTAGGCAAGCGCATAGCTTCTGCCGCAGTCATCGGAATTCCGGATGACAAGCGTGAGCTTTTCCGGCGTCACGGTAGACGGGTCGATCGACAGGGTCGGTGTGAACACCGATTCCACAACGGTAAACGGAGCGCGGCAGACCACACGCTCTCCGCTTCCCTGATCCATCGAAATCAGCAGCTCATAAATATAGTCGCCGCCGGAGAGCATTCCGTAGCGGGCTGACCAGTCCGCTTCGATCTCCTTTGTTTCATTTGCTGCGATATTGAGCGCCTTGTCCTGTTTTTTGCCGTTCTCTTCTTCTCCGTCTGCGGCAGAGCTGATGACCCGTACCTCTCTGCCGGTTTCGGCCTCGATCAGCCGGTAATCGGAGCGGTAAGACCGGACACCGCCGCTTTCGTTTGTCAGCTCAAACTTGCCGCCGTTATCGCGGACGGAATCGGCAACCGCCTCCAGCTTCAGCCCCTCCGCCTCGGTGAAATCCGCGAGCGGCGGAGCAGCGGTCGTTGTGGTTGTGACCGCAGTCGTTTCTGTTGTTGTGACGGTCGTGCCTGTCACTGCCGTTGTCGTTTCCTCTGTCGCGGCATTCATGATCTCTCTCTGCTTTCCGCACGCTGACAGGCACAGCATTCCTGCGCAGGCCAGCGCCGCAGCCGGCAGCTTTTTCATGTTGGTTCTCTCCCCTTGTTCTGCTTGATTAGTATTCGCTGCCCTTCACAAGCGCCTGCACGATTTCCGGATTCGGGAACGTGGAGCCGTTGCGGTAAAGCAGGCCGAAGTTTTCGCCGCTGCCGCTGAAGGCATTGTTATCCCACCAGACACAGGAAATGCCGTGTGCGCGGGCAGCCGACGTATAATAGACCGAGAAGTCGATGCGATCCTGCAAATTATCCTTATTCATCGCGCCGAATTCACCGATCAGAACCGGAATGCCCTTCAGAACGAACTTGCCGTAGAGATCGTCCATGAACTTGGTAATTTCGCCGGTATCATTGCCGTTATCCATGGACCACTCATTTGTACCGGTTTTGTTCAGCGCGAAATTATAGGGTCTGTAGGCGTGAACGGAAACGATGATGCGCTCTGCCGGGTCATCCGGAACCTTGAATCCGCTGTAGAGGCAGCCCTCCGGAGAGGCTGCATAGCCCGGACACATCAGCCAGCGCTTTTCATTGTTTCCGCCGGATTTGCGGACGGTATCGACGAAGATCTGATTGAGCTCATTGATGCAGTTTGCTGCGTCGATGCAGTCTGCATTGTTCTGATCGAGCCACCATTCGACGCTTGTGCCAACAAGACGCGGCTCATTCAGCGATTCCAGAATCAGATGCTCGTCGTAATCCTTGAAGGTCTCTGCGATCTGCGACCACACGGCGGTCAGATAAGTTTTGCTCTGCTCCATATGAGCGGTGTCCGGATAATAGAATTTTTCTTCGTTGTCGTGGTGCGTATTGAGAATGACGTACATGTCGCAGGCTCTTGCCCAGTCCACGACCTCTTTCACTCTTGCCATCCACTTCTCAGAGATATGATTTGCCTCATCGACATGATTATGCCACGAAACCGGAATCCGGATTGTTTCAAAGCCCGCGCCCTTGATTGCCGCGATGTTTTCGATCGAGGTGATCTGGCCGCACCATGCTTTTTCGTAATCCAGCTCATTTTCTGCGGAAATGCTGGTAACATTTGTCGCATCGAAGGTATTGCCGAGGTTCCAGCCGAGCTTCATATCCTTGATGAGCTGCATGCCCTCATTCTCCGGTATCTGAAATTTATCCACAGTGACCTCCGGAATCGTATCGCAGGGGTCGCCGAGAATATCCGTCGGAATTGTGAACTCCGGGATTGATGTCTCAGCGATGCCGCTGTCGGACTGTTCTTTTTTACCGCCGCAGCCCGCAGTGCAGAGCAGCATGGCAGCTGCCGTAACCGCGGTCAGAGCTCTGAAAAATGCTTTCATATATCTGTATCTCCTTTCCGGTTTCAACGCTTCGATGCAGCCGTCACATGCACGGTATCGTAGTCATCTGCGGACACATGCACATCTATTGCATCAATCGAAACTGTCACGGACAGATCGCCTGAAATATCTCCGGCCGATTCCAGTCCGAGCATCTCAAGCACCTCATCGGCATTTTCGATGACATACCAGCCTCTGTCACGGGTATCCGCCGGGAAATACGGGAAATCCGCAATGTTGTCGGCATGCATATACAGGCCGTTCGGATAATGTGCATCCGAGGAAGGCAGCACACGGATCTGACCGTTCTGCGAGAGCGTCCCGTTATAGGTAAAGCTCGCCTTCACCTCCGGCACACTGCCGCCCTCCGGCGTACCGTCAAAGCCGTTCAGCTTCCAGCCAAGATATTCTTCGCCGACGGCCAGCTCCTCGCCGTAGCCGCCCTCACTGTCCGCCGGAACAGCCTCCAGTCCGCGCTCACTCCAGAGCAGTCTGGTGTCATCGTCGCTGCCGGAAACCGCGCCGTCCTCCCTGCGGGGCGCAGCAGGCTTTGCCGTATCAGTATCAGTTGTTGTTTCTGCGGTGGTATCCGCAGTTGTCTCCGTTGTTGTCTGTGTGGTATCGGAGGTTGTCTGCGCGGCCGTTTCGGTTGTTGTCTCTGCGGTGATCTCTGCGGTACTGCTTTCGTCATCCGGTGCGTTGGGGTCACGGTCGCTGGAGCAGCCGCACAGGACGGATGCAGCAAGACAGCCCGCGAGCAGCAGCACTGCACGTTTCTGTTTCATCGGAATGATCTCTCCCCTCAAATCAAAAAAAGCAATCGCTGCGCGCCCGGAAGCGGACACATAACACAGCAACTATATCATAGCATAAATCTGTCGAAAAAGCAAGAGGCGGCGAAGCAGAATGCACAGCCCGCCGCCGCACTATTTTTATGCATTTTGTGTTTCGCCGTTCCGGCCGCCGCGCTGCTGCTTTTACAGGATGACGGTACCGGTTGCGGCGTGCTCCCGGAAGCGGACATCATGCTCGACAAACAGCATGGTCGGCTGATGCGCCCGCAGCAGCTCCTCAATCTGAATGCGCGAAAAAACATCAATATAATTCAGCGGCTCGTCCCAGATATACAGGTGTGCTGGCGTCAGCAGGCTCGCCGCGATCAGCAGCTTTTTCTTCTGCCCCTCGGAATATTCCGAGATATCCTTTTCAAACTGTCCGCGCTCGAAATCAAGCCGCCGCAGCATTGCGCAGAACCGGCTCAGCTCCAATCCCTGCGCCTCACAGAATTCCGCGAGACATCCGCGCAGATGATCGGTGCGCTGCGGGATATAGGATACCGTGAGGTTCGGTGCAGGCTCCAGCAGGCCGGATTCCTTCAGCGGCAGCTCCTGCACGGGAATGCCGGCTTTTGCCATGATCTGATGCAGCAGTGTCGATTTGCCGCAGCCGTTTTTGCCGTGCAGCGCAATGCGCTCTCCGCGGTGCAGTGTGAATGACAGCCCGGAAAAGAGCGGCTCTGCTGCGGTTTCATATTGCAGACCGTAGCCGCGGAGCGTCAGCAGCGTATCCTTGTAATGTGTGAGCTGCGTCAGTCTGAGCGCTGCTGTCTGCTCAATATCCTGAAGCAGCCCCTCCTGTGCCTCGATCGCTCTGCCGATGCGCTGCTCCATATGCTTCACCCGGCTCTGCATTTTCTTTGTTTTTGCGCCGATAAACGAACGGGTGCTGATGCAGCGGTCAGGCTCCTTTACCGGATCAAATCCGATCTTTGTGCGCTCGGATTTATCCGCCCATTCAGCGGTTCTGCGGGCGGCCTGCCGCAGCTTGCGAATCTCCTTGCGGTGCTTTTCGTTTTCCGCCTCTGCAAATATATCCTTTCTTTGCTTATTCTCCCACCAGCTCGAAAAATTGCCGCACTGCACCTCGATTGTTTTGCGGTTCAGCACCAGCATATGATCGGTGCAGGCGTCGAGCAGGTCGCGGTCATGCGACACGAGAAGAAAGCCCTTTTTTCCGGAAAGATACTGCCGGACAGCCTCCCGCGCCTGCTCATCGAGATGATTGGTCGGCTCGTCGATCAGCAGAAAATCCTCCTCACCGGAAAAGAGCACGGCCAGCATGACCTTTGTCTGTTCGCCGGGGCTGAGCAGTGCAAAGGGCCGGTAGAGCAGCTCCGCTTCCTCACGCAGCTCCGAAAGCTCGCAGATCACGCGCCATTCCTCGCAGTCGGGGCGCAGCGTGCCGATCCACTCCGACGCCGGCTGCTGCATCTGCTCCGCCGTCAGCGTATACGGAAACCGGAAAATGCCCGCCGGAGCACTGATGCTGCCCTGATAAGCAAAATCTCCGGTGAGCAGCCGCAGAAAGGTTGTTTTTCCCTTGCCGTTCCGCCCGACAAAGCCGAGCCGCCAGTTCGTGTCGATCGAAAATGAGACATGCTCGAATATATGATCGAAGCTGCCTTCGTAGTAAAATGTCAGATCCTGAACATTGATCTGTGCCATAGGTAATCCCTCCCTTGTATCGCCGGCCTGCATGCACCAAATAAAAAAAACGGAACCGCTTGTATGCCAAACGGTTCCGTTCTGTTCACGCCTCTGATAATGCTGCAAGGAGAAATCTGCCCCCTCACACGGGAAACAGAAGGACACAGCGGGATTGTATACAAAATGAGGCGATGAGAACATCCTCCGCATTTGGCACATGACAGACCTGTGCGCTCGTGCCTTGCGGCCTGCGCACCCGTCCTGTATTCATGAATTCCAAAATGCAGATTATTTTCTCATCCTCTCACCTCTCTCACAGAATTGGGTACATTATAACACAGTTTCGCCGGTTTGTCAAGTACCCAGTTGAATCGGGGAGTGGATATTTCGGGGATTTTCAGCCCGTAACCGGCGATGTCAAATAAAAGTTTTTGTACGTCAGCTTTGCTGGCGTTTGCTTTCTTTCAAATAGCTTGCGGGATCCCAAAGGGCGGAGCCCTTCGGCTGCGCTCCGCAGCACGCAGCGATGTCTTTACCGACAAACTGAAATGCCCGGCAAGCCGGGCATTTCGGGTTTAAGTTATGCTTTGAAGATGCAGCGGATGAAATTGTACATCAGCGGAATGACCGTGCTGCTGTCATGGTTGCCGCCGGGAACGGAAAGATAGATATTATCTGTGCCGTGCGCGGTAAACAGCTCATGATACTGCTGCGGATAGGTACCGACCATGCCGTCATTTGTACCGCCCGCAATCATCAGCACATACGGAGAATACGGCGGGTCGATGCGCATATCGTCCTTGCTCATGACGCCCGGATGATCCATAAACTGATCCTTGGTCGGGAAAATGCCCGGTGCCGGTGCGCCTGCACCGATATAGCCGATCTTGTCGCAGCACTTTATGCCGATATAAAGCGACTCTCTGCCGCCCATGGAGAAGCCCGCAACCGCCGTGTTTTCGCGGCCGGTCTTGACCGGATAATGCGACTCGATATACGGCATCAGGCTATCCGGCAGATCCTCGACAAATGCATCATAGCCCGGAACGTCCGCAGAGCCGTTGCCGCTCTGTGCTGCACGATTCGGGTCGGTATACTGATTGGTGAACACAATAATCATCGGCTCCGCTTCGCCGCTCTTAATCAGATTCGTTGCGATCTCGCGCACGCCCATGCCGTTGACCATACTGGTCTCATCGCCGCCGTAGCCGTGATTGACATAGAACACAGGATATTTTTTGTTTGCGTCGTATCCGGGCGGCAGCCAGACATTTGCGCCCTTTTCACGGTTTGCTTTTTTCGAGAAATAGGTGATATGCTCGACATCACCCTCCGCCTTTCCCATTGCCGAATCCGGCACAACCGCCGTGACCTGATCGCGGATCTTTGCCATATAATCCGGCGCCGGAACCTCCTGCTCCGCCGGCTTCAGCAGCATTTGCTTCAGCAGAGTCAGGTCGGCTGCGTCCAGCCTGCTGTCGCCGTTGAGATCAACAAGGTCTGCACGGAGCTCAACCGCCAGTCCCAGCAGATAATCACGGAGCAGCGTCACATCTGCCGCATCAACAGCGCCGCTGTGATCGGCATCGCCTCTCAGGGAGCCGTCGGTCTTCGTAACAATCACTTCATCAAGATAGAAGTCGCAGGGGTCGGTATCTGTTTCAATATACAGCACCGGATTTGTACCTTCTTTGATGACGTAATCCGCAGCGGAAAGCGTCAGCCATTCGCCGGAGGCGGCATTGCCCAGCGCAAAGGTATCATATACCACGCTGTCGCCGGAGCCGTACTGCATCGTCAGCTTGAATCGGACGGTGTCACCGGATTTCTGCTTGACCTTTGCCTGCACGCTGACATGCGTACCCTCAGGGCAGCGCTTGCTGCTCATGGTGTACTGAATGCCGTTCCAAGCAGCCGAGCGGCCGGTGACGGCGGCGGACTGACTGCCCTCTGCGGCCTCAGCCGACGTGACGGAAGCCTTGACATCGGAGCTGCCGCGGGCCGACCAGCCGGAAAGCCCGTTCTCAAAATCGGAATGCAGAATCACAGGATCGTCGGGATTCTGCGGGCCGCTCTGCTCTCCCAGATATTCTTCGATCGTTTCGGCCCAGAATTTGCCCATTTTCTCATAGCCTGCATCGGTCGGATGAAGCTGATCGGTGTCCATATCCGCCATGCCGTTCAGGCAGCCGTGTACATCCGCGAACCGGACATTGTCACCGTAGGATTCGGCGACCTTCTGCACGGTGCTGTTATAATTCGCAACGCGCTGCGCATTGCCGCCGTATGCGGTAAACTCCGGAATCGAGCCCATAAAGACCACGCCGCCCTCTGACATATCGCCGAGGATATAATCGACCAGCGTATGCAGGTCTGCTTCGCAGTCGCTCAGATTGCGGTTTGCGGTCATATCGTTCGTGCCGATGATGAGCAGCACGATATCCGGATTGCAGCTTTTGATCGCATCCTTCTGCTGCAAACGCTCGTACAGGCCGTTCTCGCCCCAGCTTGGAATCGGGTACTGCTGCTTGATCGTAAAGCCACTGTAGCCCGCATGGTTGTCATCGTACCGGACGGTCTGTCCGTTATAGCTGAAGCTCGCCGAGCCGCTTCCCTCCGGGCCGACCATGTCAAAGTCAATGCCCTTTTCCCGCAGGGAATAGTCAAGGAACTTCCGGTATCCGCCCGTATGCCCGTAGCCGAAGGTGATCGAATCTCCGATCGGCATAATGTTGATCTGATCTGCTGCCCCGGCTTCCGGCACGGGCGGATGCAGCCCCGCTGAAAACAGGGATGAAAATGCGACAGCAGCGGCTGTCAGAATGGATTTGAGCTGCTTCTTCATTGATTCGGTTCCTCCTTTTCTGCTTGCAGTCCGGACAGGCAGTGCCGCGCTGTCAGGCGGGCTTTGTGCGGTATTGCCTTTCAATTTTTATTTTAGCGGAGAATCCGCCGCCCGTCAAGGAACATTCTGCATAATTACTGTAAAATCAAACGAAGCTGGCGGCTTTGCTCCGGTGAGAGGGAATCTCCGCGGCACCGGCGCAGCGGGCCGTTCTCCGTGCGGAGGGGCCTGCTTTTCTTTGATATGTTAATTTACACTTGACAGAAGGTTTCGCATGCGATATAATATGATTATCGGCAGCGTACCCGCGCCGAATTCAATGCAGGAGGTGTATGATATGCCGCCCGGAGGAAGACTCGGTCCGGGGTATCTGACCGACGAGGAAAAAAAGAACAAGCCCAAGGTCACAAAGGCGCTGCTTGTCCGCATTTATTCCTATCTGAAGCCGTATCGGAAGCAGATGATTCTGGTACTGCTCGCCATTCTCTGCTCCGCAATTCTGACGCTGATGCCGTCCGTTCTGACCGGAAAAATCATCGACGACGGCCTGATTGCGAGGAATTTCAAGGCGCTGGTACTGTTTATCGCGCTGTCATTCGGCGTCACGCTGCTCACGAATCTGATCGGCATTCTCGAAAGCTATCTCAATACATGGATCGCACAGCATATCACCTATGATATGCGGAATAAAATGTACCGGCATTTGCAGACAATGTCGCAGCGGTTCTTTACCGCAAGCAATCAGGGCGATATCATCACACGCATGACGAGCGATATCTCCGGCGTGCAGCAGATCATTACCAACACGCTGACAAGCATTCTCTCGAATTCAATCACGCTGATTGTCGCGCTGGTGCTGATGTTCCGGCAGAACTGGATTCTTGCGCTGGTCGGCATCGCAGTCGTCCCGCTGTTTGCGATCCCGACGCGCAGCGCCGGCAGGCGCCGTTGGGCAATCACCAAGGATTCTCAGGCATGCAGCGATGAGATCAACGGCATTCTCAATGAGACCCTTTCGGTCAGCGGTCAGCTTCTCGTCAAGCTGTTCGGCATGGAGGAAAAAGAAAATCAGCGCTATGAGGCGGTCAATAAGCGGATGATCGGGCTGAACATCAAGGAGAGCATGGCCGGCCGCTGGTTCCGCATGGCGCTCAGCACGTTCACCAATATCGGCCCGATGCTGATATACCTGATCGGCGGCCTGATTATGATGCGCTATGACGATTCGATCACCGTCGGTCAGATCTCGGTTCTGGTCGCGCTGCTCGGCAAAATGTACATGCCGGTCAATCAGCTCCTGAATATTCAGGTGGACTGGATTCGCTCCATGGCGATGTTCACGCGCATTTTCGAGTATTACGATATGAAGCCGGAGATTCAGAATGCACCCGATGCGATCCGTCCGGATACCGTCAGGGGTGAGGTTGAATTCCGGAATGTCCGCTTTTATTATAATGAGGAGCGCGAAATTCTGAAGAATATCAGCTTTAAGCTGGAGCAGGGCAAGTGCATCGCGATCGTCGGGCCGTCGGGCTCCGGAAAGAGTACGCTCATCAACCTGATTCCCAGACTGTATGACGTCATTGACGGCTGCGTGCTGTTTGACGGCGAGGACGTCCGGAAGCTCGATCTCGGCTTTCTGCGGGAGCATATCGGCATCGTCAGTCAGGAGACCTATCTGTTCAACGGCACGATCCGCGACAACCTGCTCTATGCAAAGCCGGATGCGACCGAGGAGGAGCTGATCGAAGCGTGCAGACAGGCAAATATCTATGATTTTGTCGAAAAGCAGGAGCAGGGTCTCGATACAGTCGTCGGCAACCGCGGCCTGAAGCTCTCCGGCGGCGAAAAGCAGCGCATTTCCATTGCGAGAATTCTGCTGAAGGACCCCGCGCTGCTGATTTTCGATGAAGCGACCTCTGCGCTGGATTCGATCTCGGAGCAGAAGATTCAGGATGCGATTGAACCGCTGATCGCGTCCCGCACCGGCATCCTGATCGCACACCGGCTTTCAACGGTTCTGGCCGCAGATGAGATTCTGGTCGTGAAGGACGGCGAAATCGCCGAGCGCGGCACGCATCAGGAGCTTGTCCGTGCAGGCGGTGTCTATACGCAGCTTTATGAGACACAGTTCAGCAAGGCTGCCTCCGATGCCGAACCCGCACCGCTGGGATACTCCGAAGGCGAGGAGGGCATGTGAGCTTGCATCCGGAATATGATACAGCGAAGCGCCGCTGCGGATTTTGTCTGCGGCGGCGCTTGTTTTTGTGATTCAATTCGGAATCGTAATCATTGTGGGTATAAACTTTCTTACCGTTGTACCGTCTCCGAGCTGTCCGTGGTCATTTTCTCCCCAGGTATACAGGTGTCCGTCCTCGGTGATTGCAGCGCTGGTACCATCGCCAATAGAAACCGCCGTAACATGATCCATGATTTTGACCGGGCTTAGCTTGTCTTCCTGCGTGCCATCGCCAAGCTCCCCGTAATTATTTTTTCCCCAAGTATATAGGCTTCCGTCGTCGGTAATTGCGGCGGTGGTACCTCTGCAAGATGAAACTGCTTTGACGTGATCCATAATTTTGACCGGGCTGAACCGCTCTTCCTTCGTGCCGTCACCGAGCTGACCAAACTGATTCGAGCCCCAAGTATACAGACTTCCGTCCTCGGTGACTGCGGCATTGAAAGAAAGCGTCTTAACATGATCCATGATTTTGACCGGGCTGAGCTCACTGTCATAGTTTTCGACGCCGTTCCCTAACTCGCCATGAGTATTGGATCCCCATGTATACAGGCTTCCGTCTTCAGTGATTGCAGCACCATTATCTGCAACCGAAACTGCTGTAACATGATCCATAATTTTGACCGGGCTGAGCTTATCATCTGTCGTACCGTCACCAAGCTGCCCCAAACTATTCAATCCCCAAGTATACAGACTTCCGTCCTCGGTAATTGCAGCGCTAGTTAATGTGCTAAGTGAAACTGCCTTCACATGATCCATGATTTTGACCGGGCTGGATTCTTCTTCAAGGGTGCCGTTTCCTAACTCACCGTAAGTATTGTGCCCCCAAACATACAAGCTGCCGTCTTCGGTGATCGCAGCGCTGCGTCCGTTGGAAAATGAAACTTCCTTGACGTGATCCATTACTTTGACCGGACTGGATCTTTTTTCTTTTGTACCGTCGCCAAGCTCACAGCTAGAATTGTATCCCCAAGTATACAGACTGCCGTCCTCGGTGATTGCAGCACTGCTTAATCCGCCAACCACCGAAACCGCCTTAACTTTTTTGTACGCTCCTTCATCCTGAATTTCAGGAGTACTGTTGTCGGCTACAGAGCCTGCATCGGTTGCTTGTAATGTCAGTTCTGAGGATGCTGTGTCACCCGATTGTGCTGCTTCGGACTTTGCGTCGCTTTCTTTCTGCCCGCCGCAGCCGGTAAATGCAAAGAGCAGCGAAAGACAGAGCGAAAAGCTGATCAGTCTGCGTTTCATAATAATCCTTCCTTTCAGCGATTGAACAGTGTCAACACAAATAGCAATCATGTTGAAATTATACCGCAAAAAGCCAGAAACTGCAAGTAATTTTGACTATTTTTGTATGGCGGTACAAAACCGGCATGCTTCCCTTGTATATTATCACAATAATGTGCCCGCTTTTTCACATGAGCACAGACTGATTAAATTTGGAAAAATATGCAAATCCGATTGACTTCTGCGAAAGAATCATGTATAATAATAATGGAGCTTGTCTGCAATTACGTACCGTGCAGACAGCGCTCTGCATACAAGTGATTTTTGAGAGGGGTTTTGAAAAATGAAAAGAAAGCAAAGGAAAGCAGCAGCGCTGCTGGCTGCCGTGATGCTGGCGGCAGGCGCACCGGTCGGTGAGCTGTACGGGAAATCACCCGCGGCACAGCTTACGGCATATGCGGCCGACGAGGATTACACTTATGCCGAAAACGATACATTCTCGTATAAGAAGTTCTCCGACCACATTGAAATCAGCAGCTTGAAAACCGATCCTGCAACGCTGGAGATTCCGTCATCCATCGACGGCCTGCCGGTCACGGTCATCGGCATCTATGCATGCCAGTACAAGTCCATGAGCAGCCTGAAGCTGCCGGATACGCTGAAGGAGATCGGCATGTATACGTTCTCCTACTGCTCAAATCTGAAGGAGCTGACGATCCCGGACAGCGTCACAAAAATCAGGCTGCGTGCATTTGAAAAATGCCCGTCGCTTGAAACGATCAATTTCCCGGATCACGCAGTTGAAACAGACGAATTCACCTTTGACGAGACGCCGTGGCTCACTGCCCAGCGGAAAAAGAATCCGCTTGTCATCGTCAATGATGTGGTGATCGACGGCCGGACCTGCACGGGCGCTGTGACTGTGCCCGCAAACGTCAAATATGTGGCGGGAAGCGCTTTTGCCGGAAACAAGGATATCACATCGGTCGTGTTTCCGGCAGGCGTATCGCTGATCGAGGCAAGCACCTTCCGCAACTGTGAGAACCTGACCTCCGCAGAGCTCAAGGGTGCGACTCAGTTCGGCTACGGCGTCTTTGAAGGCTGCAATAAGCTGACCGATCTGAAGATATCCGGAAAGCTGAAGTCGATCGACTATTATACATTTACTGATAATAACGCAACTGCGACCATCACCTTCTACGGCAGCCGGGATACATGGGAGAAGGTTGAAAAGCCCGCGAACGATGCATTCCTCAACAGGGCAACGATGATATTCGATGAGAGTCATACGGAGGAAACTGCCGGTGATATCAATGCAGACGGTGCATGCGACAAGGCAGATGTCGTGATGCTGCTGAAGTATCTGCTGACAACCGGTACGCTGACGGAGGCACAGGCAAAGATCGCGGATATGAATGCAAACGGTGTGCTGAACGCTGATGATCTCACGCTGCTGAAGCGCGAGGCTATGGCATAAGAATTCATGAATACAAAGAGCCCCCGCATCAAGCGGGGGCTCTCATTTTTCATTTATTGTATCTTTTATCAGAAGACGAATAATAAAACAGGATCTCCGGCGGATAGATAATGAGGGAGAAACCCATTTACACCAGCGACCAAGCGCGGTATTTAATCATTTCACCGGTGTCAATTTTCAGGCTGACCTCATATTCATAGCCGGCGGTCTCGAATTCCATTTCATAAACATATGCACCGTTGTTGCGGTCAATCTTGGCCTTTGTGAACCGCACGGATTCATCAGCAGAGAGACCCGCTTTTTCCAGTACGATCCCGCGCGCGCGCAGCAGACCGATAGCCTGCGAGGTATCAGCCGGCGCCGGATGAACGTCCACGGTATTCGTCTTTCCGTCGGCAGCACTGAGCTCGATCGAATACTGCGTACCGTCATCAAGGGTAAAGGCAATCAGATAGACACTGCCCTGAAATTTGGTTTTCGTAAAGATGACGTCATCCGGTTCATAGTCGCCGACACGCGAGAGCGCCTTCTTTTTTGCCTCCTCCAGCGGAATGGCCTCCTCTGCGCTGAGAGACTGCGGCTCCTCCACGCTGTATTTGACCAGTGCGCCGGTTTTCGCCTCAAGCTGCACGGAGTAGATTCTGCCGCGGGCATCGGTCAGCTCATATTTGCAAAGGCTCAGCGTGTCCTCATTGACGCATTTTTCCTTCAGAAACAGCGCATTTTTCAGCCCGGCGAAATCGAGTGCGCGTGTGCGCAGCGTATCGGCCGGAAGCCAATCTGCCGTATCGAGCTTGTGATCGGCGGCAAACTGCTGTGAATCAAGCACCGCTCCGCTTGCTGCATGAATCCGCAGCACATATTCCTGCCCGGCATCATCCAGCAGATCTATTTCATAATAGGGCGGCTCGGCGGAGGGCTTCAGCTTGGTGCTGAGGAATACTGCCTCTCCGGCGGTCAGACCGGCGGAGCCGGCGGCTTTTTCCTGTGCATCCGCGATCGAGAGGAAGGAGCTTTGCATCTGCTCGAACTGTCCGGAGAGATCGTCAGCCGGCTCAGCATGCTCGGCGGGCAGCGAAGGAACTTCCGGCGGACGGTTCCGCAGAATTGCGGTTACCGCAGCGCCGATGCAGAGCACCGCAATGCAGAGACCGCCCGCGATGACCGTCCAAAGCGGCACCGTTACGGTTTTTTTGCCGGACTGTGCCGCCGTTCGCTTATGCGAGATATCGCGGATTGCAGCGGCGTCTTCCGGTTCCGGCGGAGCATCCAGCGCATGCGCTGCCTTTAATCCGGCCTGAAGGGCATCGGTATCCGCATCCGTCCAGACGATTTCGAGCAGTGCCGCACGCAGCGCCGCTTCATCGGGTGTTTCGCCGTTCTGAAGAAAGGTGAGCTGCCGCAGCGCCTTTTCGGTTTTATGTGCAAATTCCGCCTGCGTGAGCTGCCGCACCTCCGCCGCCGTTTCATCCGGAAGCGCAGAAAGATGCAGTGCAAGATCGCAGCGGCCGGAGGCAGGGAGCTTCAGCAGCGGCAGAAGCGGACTGCCGTCGGGAAAATCGGTTTCGGCTGCACGCTCCGGCACGCGGCTCTGACAAATGCGGAGAAGCTGCGCAAGAATATCGGTTTCCGAGGGCTCCGGCGATTTTCGCTCTGCCGCCGCTGCCGCTTCAATCACAGCGGCACGGGCCTGTTCGGTGCTGCCGAGATACAGCGCGGCAGCCGGATACAGCTTTGCCGCTGTCTGTGCAATCTGCTGTGAACTATCCATATGCCGCGCCTCCTTTTCATTTCTTCAATTCCGCACGGAACCGGCGGAAAACTGTTCGGTTTTGTTATTTTCTGCGGACGGCTCTCAGCGCCGCATAGAGTGTCCCGCGCACATTCTCCGGCGTGCCGAGGATATCGAAAACCTTTTGCAGATTGTCCTGCGCGGTGTATTCGTAGGTCGAAAGAATCAGCGTCCACGGCATGTCATGCGCATCCATAAAGTTATGCAGAATTTGCTGAAGCCGGTCATCCTCATAGATTTCCTTGATGCTTGTACCGGCACCGCAGCTATAGGGCGATGTGACATTCGCATAGGCCGAAGCAGACACCTGTATATCAACTGCCGAAAAACCCGCCCCGATCACATATTCACCCTCTTCCATTGTCCATGCGCGGAGGTTCGGGTCATAGCTCTCAAAGGCATGACGGTCAAGTGTGAAGGTCAGCTCACGCACCTCGCCCGCCTCCAGCAGCACCTTCCGGAATGCCCTGAGTTCCCGCACCGGCTTTGTCAGATGCGAAACGGGGTCGTGAACATAAAGCTGCACGACGGTTTTTCCGGCGCGGCTTCCGGTATTTTTCACGGTCACGGTAACATGCAGGCTGTCCGTGAATTCGCTGCGGTCGGTGCGGATTGCCGTCAGTGCGAAATCGGTATACGAAAGGCCGAAGCCAAACGGATACAGACAGGGCTGATTCAGGGTTGTGTACCAGCGGTAGCCGACAAAAATGCCCTCGCCGTAGAACACCTGCATCCCGTCGCCGGGGAAATTCGGTGCAGTCGGCATGGTCTGCTCATTCAGCGGGAAGGTCAGCGGCAGATGCCCGGAGGGATTCACCGCACCGCAGAGAATATCTGCGAGCGCGTTTGCACCCTGCATGCCCGGAAGGAAACAGCAGAAAACTGCGTCAAACCCGGCATCCAGTCCGCAGAGATCGACCGGCGCACTGATATTGAGAATCAGAATCTTTCGCATCTTCCGTTTCTCTGCGTAGTCAAGCAGTCTGCGCATTTCGTCAAGCTCGCTCTGCGCGGCTGCGAGCGTTTTGCGGTCGTTGCCCTCTCGTCCGGGAACACTGTATACATAAATCATCGTATCTGCGCCGCCGAAGCTGCCGCACTGCGCCGCTGCAAAGCGTTCGCGCAGCGAGGACAGGAAGGACAGATTCCGGTCGGTATGGATACCCGCACTGCCCTCGCCGCAGGTCAGCAGATATTCGGAAAACTCGCCGTGCAGCGCAATTTTCGCAGACTGCGGGAGCGGACAGCAGCCGTTCTCGTTCCGGAGCATGACGATGCCCTCCGCAGCCGCATCATATGCCGCTTTGTCTGTCATTTTCAGGTCGATATGTCCCGTCGGCGGCAGCGCGTATTTCCGCGCCAGAGCGGCCGCACGGTCAGATGCAGCCTCAAGCTTTGCGGGGTCAAGCGAGCCGTCCGCGAGTGCCGCACGCAGCGCATCCGGGGCGACCGGTCCGGGCATATTGACATCCGTTCCGGCATTCAGTGCCGCGGCGGGGTGATAGACCGCGCCCCAGTCGGACATGACCAGTCCTGCAAAGCCCCATTCTCCGCGCAGCAGATCGGTCAGCAGCGCCGCATTTTCGGTACACGGTACGCCGTTAATCTGGTTATAGGCGGCCATGACGGTCGCACAGCCTGCCTCTACGCACGCTTTGAAGCCCGGAAAATAGATTTCATGCAGCGCACGCACGGGGATCGTTTCATTGATATTCAGGCGGTTGGTCTCCTGATTGTTTGCGGCAAAGTGCTTGACATTGGCAGCAACGCCCTCCGCCTCGACACCGCGCACCAGTGCCGGCGCAAGCTGCGTGACGAGATACGGATCCTCGGAATAGCCCTCGAAGGCTCTGCCGCCGCGCGGGTCGCGGTGAATGTTGACATTCGGGGTGCCCAGCAGCACATGCACGCCGTAGGCGCGCGCCTCATGCCCCAGTGCATGCCCGACCGCTTCGACGGTCTCCGCATCCCATGTCGCACCGAGCATCATGCCCGGCGGATAGCAGCCCGGTGCCGTGCAGTCCGGAATACGCTCCTGCACCCGTTCGCGGATCCATGCATACATCTCCCGCGATTCATCGGAGGACAGCAGCTCCGGCTCATAGTAATGCGCCAGCACATCGCGGAGCGCCGCACCGCCGTTGCCTTCCTTTTTGTGATAGGTGAGAAAATCACCGAACAACTGTTCAAAGTTCAGTCCTGTGCCGCCGTCGAGCATCTGCACGCGCGGAATTTTCTTTTCCGGCAGCTCGCCCATTGCAAAGAAGGACTGTCCGTTTACTATATAGATCTGTTCTTCTTTTGTCAGCTCAGACATATCAGCACCTCAATTCATTTGCCGGTTATCGGCTGTTCTGCTGTGCGTTTTCGTAGCTGCACAGGGCATCAAGCAGCGTTTGCGGGGAAAGCACCCATGCTGCGCGGACGTTCTTCGGGTCGAGGATGCGGTAATGCGATTTCAGGCCGGCCGTGCGCTGCTGCTGAAGCCGCCAGCCGTCAACCTCAAAGAGATTGTCATACCAGACATTGCCGCCGAGAGTCGGTGTTTTGATATTCGGAGCGAGGCGGCCGCCGAAGCCCTGAATGAAATCTGCAAGCTGCGCACCGGTCGGAAAGAGCTTTGTCATCTTCTGCACGAGCAGCGCATTCATTTCCTCCTTGGTCTGCGGATGCGGCGTAAAGCCCTCCAGCGCTGCCTTTGCATCGGCATAGCCCTGCTCCATATGCGCGGCAATGCGTTCAGGCGCAAAATTGAGCGTGCCTGTCAGAAGATTGCCCATATTTTTCAGCGGTCTGATAACAGTTACGTCCGCATCGGGATATTCCGTGACCGGGTCGAACGGAAGCTGCGGCTTCAGCGAGACCAGTGCGATCTGACGGTGTCCCTGATGATAAACCGGCGAAATGCAGAGATTTCCCTGCGGAAGCATGCCGCAGTCGAGATATTCCGAGCCGAGGTAATGCTCCGGAGAATAGATATGCGGAATGGCCGAGGACGCGAGCAGCAGTGTTTTGATGTTCTCATTCGGAAGCCCGTTCAGCTCAAAGAAGACCGGTTCTCCGCTGGCCTGATGCTGCACGCTGACATGCACGCGGATCGAAGCATTGCTGATGCGGTCGAGCGGCAGGGTATCGAGGATGCGGATGAGACCGTCACGCGAGAAAAATGCACCGTCCGTGCCGGGTGCGAGCAGGTCAGCGGGTCTGATCGACGCCCAGATCTGCTTTGCGTAATCGAGATCGCCGAGTGCGAACAGTGCCGCATTCAGTGCGCCGACGGAGCAGCCCGCCGCCGCTTTGATCTCAGAGAGCAGACCGGCCTCCTGAAGCGCCTGCCACGCGCCGATCTGGAATGCACCCTTTGCACCGCCGCCGCCAAAGCAGATTGCAGTCGGCTTTGCCTTTGCTTTTTCGGTCATAATCGTATCGTTTGCCATAATGAAATCCTCCCTTCAGCGGATGCGCACCGGCAAGCCGTTTGCCGTCTGCGATCCTGTATATACTGATTATACATGATACGGACGATTTTGTCAATCACTCCCGGCAACAGGGAGCGGCTAAATCGCGGATTGACTGTTCAAATATCAGTCTGTACAAGAGCGGTACATATTATTGTGGAATGACTTTTCAATCGCCTGGTTTTTCATATTATCCTTCATAATCTCAGAGGCGCATTTGACAAGTCTCACACAAAATAAAACACAGTCCGCCGCAACAATGAGGAATATGTCAAAAAACAAAAAAAAACTTGATTTTTTTCCCTGTTTCGATTACAATATAGTGTGTGTAATTCTGCGGCCGGAAAGCTCCGGCTGCCGCAATATACTACAATAATATGAATATGAAGAAAGGATGTACAAACTATGGCTCAGACTAAACCCCGGCGCCTTACCCTCGGCAGAATCATCGGACGCTTCTTTATCGTCCTGCTCACAACGATTATTCTGATCGTTTTCGGCCTGCTGATGATTATGCTCGTCATTGCAAAGGGTCCCTTCCCGACCGCACAGCGGCGCTTCGTCTGCTCGGTCAAGGAGACCAGTGCAATCGGCTTCCTCGCGGACTGGTTCTATACGGATGAGGAGATCGCAGAATACCTCGGCACCTTCCGCGACAACACGACCGATGAGGTCACTGACCCCACGCTTGTCCAGATCGGCCAGAAGACTGAGGACAATCCGGACGGCGGCGACCCCGATCAGCCGGAGACCGAGCTCATCGACATCACCGGCTCGACCTACCGCGGCAAGCTCCTGAAAATCAAGGATCCCTCCCGTGTTTTTGTCGGCGTTTCCGGCCCCTACGGCGAACAGTACGAGGGCAGACGCGTTCAGGACATGGTCAATGACTACGGCGCAATTGCCGGCATCAATGCCGGCGGCTTCTCTGATCCGGGCGGCGTCGGCAAGGGCGGCATCCCGCTCGGCATGGTCGTTTCGCAGGGCGAAATGAAGTACGGTGCACTCGGCGCCACCTATGATATCATCGGCTTCGATAATAACAATATTCTCCATGTCGGCACCATGACCGGTCAGCAGGCAATGGATGCGGGCATCCGTGATGCTGTCTGCTTCGGCCCGGTTCTGATCGTCAACGGCAACCCGGTCAACGCAGAAAAGGATCTCGGCGGCGGCTTCAACCCGCGCTCCGCGATCGGCCAGACCGCTGACGGCACCGTTCTGATCCTCGTCATCGACGGCAGACAGACCGGCTCCCTCGGCGCAACCTATGATGACCTGATCTCCATTATGCTTCAGCACGGCGCTGTCAATGCCGCAAACCTCGACGGCGGCAGCTCCTCGCACATGATCTACAACGGCGAGCTCATCACCGTCTGCTCGTCGCTCTACGGCCCGCGCAAGATGCCGAGCTGCTGGCTCGTCGCACCGGAAAACTGACCGCAAAGGAGGATTCAAAGACATGGATTACGAAGAACAGGAGGTTCGCCTTTCCGGTGAAGCTCCGAAAAAACGCCCGCAGCGTCCCGCTGAGGGCCGCAGACCCGCCTCCGCACAGCAGCGCTCCGGCAGCAGCTCACAGCGATCTCAGCAGGCGCCGCACAGACGCCCCGCAGCCGACGGGCAGCAGAAGCGTCCGGCTGCACCTTCCGCCGCGGCTGCACGCCCCGCAGCAAAAAAACGTCCCGCACCTGCCGGAAGCGGCTCCCGCTTCGCAGATGATTCTCCAAAGCGTCAGGCTCCGCGTACTGCGGCCGGCACGCGCTCTGCCTCCGGTCAGCGCAGACCTGCGCAGGGTGCGCATACCGCAGCCCGTTCGGCAGCGGCCGGCTCACATTCCCGCACCGCCGAAGCCCGTACAGCAGCCGCCGGTACCCGCAAGGTATCCAAATGGCGCATCGGCATGACGATCTATATTATCCTGTTTATCATCTTCCTTCTCCTCGCAATGCGCTGGATCTGGGTGCTTTGCAGCGAATTTGAGGATTCGCAGCCGAAATACACGATTGACGCTTATGTCACCGAGCTGAACGGAAAGGATGCCGCCGCGAAGGAGGCCTATTTCCAGGATATGCTCAAGCAGAAGATCGACGTTCTGCCGCTGTCTCAGTACGAAACCAGCGATTCGATCTATAATACGCTTGATATCGAGGAATCCGCGGAGACGAAGTTCTCCTGGATCAAGTCCAAGCGCTACACCGAGGAAGCCCCGGTCTACTATATCCGCAGCGGTGAAGCCGTTATTGCTGAGGTTGAGCTGGCTCAGAACGGCACAACAAAAAAGCATGACTTCAATCTCTGGACAATCGGCAAGATCAATTCCATGCTGGAGGTCGCCTCCGAACCGGAATATGACTTCACTGCGACATTCCCTGCCGGCGCTTCTATCAGCATCAACGGCATTGCAGTCGATGCTGCCTCGATTCAGCCCGCCGCTGCTTCGATCAAGCTCGACGAGGCTTCCCTGAAATATTCCGCCCAGCCCGATGCACAGACCTGCACGATCAGCGGCCTCTATGCGGCGCCGGTCATCACGGTCACAGATGCAAACGGCACCCCGCTCTCTCCCACAGAGGAGCCCAAGGAGGGCGCCAAGCATCAGGAGCTTGTCTTTGAGCCCGCCGATCAGGCTGAGATTGATCCCGATATCGTTTCCCGCACTGAGGCGCTGACCGCTGCCTATATCAACTATATGATAAACGAAGGCTATGCGACAAAGGGCGATGCGGCTACATGGGAAAACCTCGGCGTACTTGACCGCTATATGATCAACGGCTCGACGCTCTATCAAAACATGCATCAGTCCGTGGGCGAGCTCAACTGGAACAACGCCTACACCTCCCGCAAGGATTCGCCGATCGAGATCTCGCATCTCAAGATGTACAGCGATACCTGCTGCACCGTCGAGGCGAAATATGCGTATGAGCTGACCAAAACACGTGACGGCGTCACCAACGTCAACAACTATGCCGGCACGATCCGCTGGACACTCGTCAAGGCTGACGGTGTGTGGTATACGTGCGGGAACGTGCTCGTTCAGAGTTCAGAGGGCGGCACACACAGCAATGTCGGTGTCTGATCTGGCTGCAATTACACAAACAAAAGGCTGAGCATTGCACTCAGCCTTTTGTATTTTCGGAGGGATTCAAATGAAACCGATTCTGATCTGCCCGGTCTGCGGGGAGCCGCTTGCCCCCGATGCGCATTCCTATCGCTGCGCGCAGGGGCATTGCTTTGACCGCTCAAAATACGGCTATGTCAATCTGCTGCAAAGACAAAAGAAAAAGCTGCGCGGCGATGACGCCGAAATGATCCGTGCCAGACGCGATTTTCTTGAGGACGGTGCCTACCGGCCGCTGCTCGATGCCGCCGCGGAGATTGTCTGCCGCATCCGGCCGGAGCAGATTGCCGATATCGGCTGCGGAGAGGGCTGGTATTCCTGCGGACTGCTGCACAGGCTTTCACCCGGTACTGCACTCGCCGGCATTGACATTTCACCGGACGCGCTCCGCTATGCGGCGAAACGTGCTGCCCGTGAATCGCTGAGCGGACAGACCGAATGGGCCGCTGCCTCCGTGAACCGGCTCCCGCTGGGCAGCGAAAGCTGTGATCTGCTGCTCAATTTCTTTGCGCCGTGCGAGGCCGCCGAATTCGGCAGGACTCTGCGGAAAGGCGGTATGCTGCTCCGGGCGGTTCCGCTGGAGCGGCATCTCTGGGAGCTGAAGCAGGCGGTTTATGATGCGCCGTATGAAAACAGGCCGGTGCTCGATGCGCCTGATGGCTTTGTGCTGCGCGATGTGCAGCGGATCGAATACCGCTTTCCGGTCTCCGGAAAGGCATTGCATGATCTGTTCGCGATGACGCCCTATGTTCACAAGACCGCCCCTGCACATATCGCCAGACTGAATGCACTGACGGAGCTGACGGTCTCTGCCGCATTCGGACTGCTTGTCTGTGAACGCGCATCCGGAGCTGTCTGAGATGCGTTTCTCAGTTTTCGGCATACAAAAAAACGCATCTCCCGTATGAGAGATGCGTTTCTTTGAAGGCGCGAACCAGATTTGAACTGGTGATCACGGTGTTGCAGACCATTGCCTTACCACTTGGCTATCGCGCCAAAAAGCGGATTACGGGGCTCGAACCCGCTACCTCCACCTTGGCAAGGTGGCGCTCTACCAGATGAGCTAAATCCGCAAATGTACGACCTGGATGGGACTCGAACCCACGACCTCCGCCGTGACAGGGCGGCGTTCTAAACCAACTGAACTACCAGGCCATATGGGAACAACAGGGCTCGAACCTGTGACCCTCTGCTTGTAAGGCAGATGCTCTCCCAGCTGAGCTATGCTCCCGACTTGCACTGTCATTGCAGTGCCTTATTATTATACACGAAACCGGTGCAAATGTCAAGTGCTTTTTTTATTTCACATAAAATAATTATGTTTTAACTATTCTTTGCTTCCTTGGCATCTGCCATAGCCGTGATTTCTGCGGGTGTGAACACATATTTATTCGTGCAGAAATGACAGCAGACCTCGATTTCCGGCATTTCCGCGGCCATTTCACGCAGCGTCGGCACATCGAGCGAGGCAAGCATTTTTGCGGTGCGCTCTCTGGAGCAGTCGCAGGCATAGGCCGGCTCAGATTTATCGAGCAGCTCGGCGTTCAGCCCGGCCATGAGCTTCTGTGCGATTGCATCGGCGTCCATGCCGCGCTGCATCAGCTCCGTGACACTCGTGATGTCCTTCAGGTTTTCCTCAAGCTGCACGATATCGCTTTCCGGCGCGAACGGCAGAAGCTGTACCAGATATCCGCCGGCACAGTTTACGGTCAGATCGGGATTCACCAGAACGCCCAGACCGCAGGCCGTCGGAACCTGCTCGCTGTCTGCGAAATACTGCGTCACGTCCTCGGCGATCTCGCCGGAAACAAGCGCAGTCTGGCCGGAATACGGCTCCTTCATGCCGATATCCTTGATGACAAACAGTGTGCCGTCCGTGCCGACCGCTCCCGCTACATCCAGCTTTCCCTTTGCATTCAGCGGCAGCTCAACGACCGGGTGATCGACATAGGACTTCACATTTCCGAGGTCATCGGCAACCGCAAGCAGAATGCCGGCAGGACCACCGCCGTCCAGCCGCACCGTCACGGTATCGCCGGGGTTTTTGAGCGTATAGCCGATCAGCGAAGCGGCCATGGAGAGCCTTCCGAGTGCGGCCGTGCAGACCGCAGAGGTTTTGTGGATGCGCTCCATTTCACGGCACATTTCCGTGCCGTCCAGCACCGAGCAGACGACAGCGCCGTCGCCGGAAAGATAGCGTTTGAGTATTCCCTTCATGATAATTCACCTTCTGATAAAAGTATGCGGAATTTCAGGTTCTCCGCTGGCCGCCCGCCGCTCGCGCAATATACAGCACACGCTGTGTTTCCGGCACGGGCGCGGCAAAGGTATCGCCGTCGAGCATCTCCAGCAGTGTGAAGCCGGTCTCCGCCAGCAGCCGTTCAATCTGCTCCTGCTGCCAGATTCGTTCCGTGAATTCCTCTGAGCTGCGCAGATATTTCCGCCCTTCCGTATGCTCGAAAAAGTCCAGCTCGATCGTCACCGGCCAGTCCGGCGCATGCGCATGCAGATGATTCTGCCAGACGCAGACCGCTTCCGGCAGCTCATAGACAAAGCACTGATCGGCAAGAATCTGCCTGTGCTTGTATTCCGTGTTCACATCGAACAAAAACAGCGCACCGGCATCGGAAAAAAGATTGACCCGCGTGAAGGTACGCCGCAGGTCATCCTCAGATTGCAGATGATTCAGGCTGTCCAGCGCACAGACTGTGACCGTGACCGTGCCGTAAAGGTCGATCGCGCGCATATCCTGCTTCAGATACTGCACAGGCAGACCGCTGTCATATTTTTTATCCAGCGCCTCATTCAGCATGTCCTCCGAGCTGTCAATGCCGATGACATCCCAGCCCAGACGCGCAAATTCCTCCGACAGCGAGCCTGTTCCGCACGCAAGATCGAGCAGAATATGCTCCGGCATATCCGGGCGCAGCCATTTTTCGATGCTTTTCTGCATCTGCGCGGCTCTTGCGGCATATTCGACATTGGCCGTCAGCGCGTCATAATACTGCGCGAAGGCACCGTAGCCCTGCTGCTGCATCATTCTGACGCAGCCCCGTCCTTTTTCTGATTCAGCCGCTCGAAAACGATTGCATAGCCGCCGGAGCTGACCATACTCAGGGAGCGGTTGACGCGGCTGATCGTCGCGGTGCTGGTGCCGGTCTTTTCCACGATCTCCGCATAACGGTAATCCTCAGAGAGCAGCTTTGCGATCTGATAGCGCTGTGCAATCGCGACAAGCTCCTGCGGCGTGCAGAGATCCTGCATAAACATGGCGATCTCCTCGGGTGTCTGCAAAACAGCAAACGCCTCGTACAGATCCTTCAGATTTGCCTCATCCATTGGCTTGAACATGATTGTTGCCTCCTTTATAATGCTGCCGGGCAGCGTGATGTCCAGTACCTCTATTTTAACACATTAGTCCGTAAAAGTAAAGCCTTTTCCGAAATTTCATGATTTGTTCATGCGCCGCGCCCGGATTCTGAAACCTGTATTGTTGATTGTTGCCATTTATTTGCACTGTGTTCACATTTTTGCGATGTCCTGCGCTCGGCCCGCAGTAAGCCTTCCGAGCAGACCGCCCCGCACAGATGATGTCTGCCGGGGCGGGTTTTGTTTGCCCGGAGGTATCCTGCACGGCCTGTCCGGTGGATTTCAGAAGGACTGCGTCCCCATTTTGCGCCCGGCAGAGGCGCTTTTTTTGTAGCATATTGACAAAACAATGGATGCACCTTGCATTTTCAGGCGCAGTCTGATATAATAATTCTGTATGAAATTCAGAAAACGGAAAGGGGTAACGCCGAATGCCGCAGCTATTTGAACTGATTGCAGAACTGAGCAGCCTGTACGGTCTTTCGGGACGGGAGCAGAGCGCCGGAGAAGCGGCCGTACAGCATCTTTTGCCGTTTGCGCCGGATGCTGTTTTTGAAAGCGGCTCGGTCACGGCACATATCGGGCAGAACCCGGAAAAAATGACACTGATGCTTTGTGCCCATCTCGATCAGGTCGGCTTTCTCGTCACGGATATCACTGCGGATGGCTTTCTCCGCATCGGCGCGGTCGGCGGCATCGACCGGCGTCTGCTGCTCGGTCAGCCCGTGACGGTCTGCGGTAAAATGCAGCTTCCCGGCGTGATTTCGATTCTCCCGCCGCATCTTCTGAAGGGTGAGCAGGCGGTGCCGGAGGATGCGCAGCTCTGTGTCGATCTGGGCTTTGCAGACGCAGAGGCAGTGCGGAAATATGTATCGGAGGGCGATGCGGTGTACTACGGTACGGCATGCAGAGCGCTCCGGAACGGTTATCTCACCGGTCCTGCGCTGGATGACCGCTGCGGGGTTGCGGCGGTGATTCTGGCGGCAGAGCAGCTCGCTAAGGCAGATGACCTGCCCTGCAATGTGACCGTTTATCTTTCGGGACAGGAGGAGCGCGGCGGCCGCGGTGCAAAGCTCGGTGCGCTGAACGAATGCCCCGATTATGCGATTGCGGTCGATGTGACCTTCGGCATGGCACAGGGCGAAAGCCCGAAGGAATGCATGGAGCTCGGCAAGGGCCCGGCAATCGGCATTTCTCCGGTGCTGTCCTATGAGATGTCGCAGGCCCTGATTGAAACCGCGAAAAACAAGATGATCCCGTATCAGCTCGAAATTATGCCCGGCGCGACCGGCACCGATGCGGATGCGCTGGCGCTGGCTCCGTTCGGCTGCGAGGCGGCTACAGTCTCAATCCCGCTGCGCTATATGCATACGCCCGTCGAGGTGATTGCAGCGGACGATGTGCTGAAAACCGCGGAGCTTCTGACAGAATATGCAAAGGAGTGTGGCAGGGAATGAATCTGAATGAGCTGAAGACACTCTGCGGGCTCTGCGGCACTTCCGGCCGTGAGCATGAAGTGCGGGCGTATATTCTGGATGAGCTGCAAAAGCTGAACCTGCCGGCCGATGCAGTCAGCGTTGACGGGCTCGGCAATATTCTGGTGCATAAAACGGGCGCAAAGCCCGCAAAAAAGTGCGTAATGTTCTCTGCGCATATGGATGAGGTCGCGCTCATGGTGACCTATCTCAACAGCGACGGCTCTCTGTGCTTTGATGCAGTCGGCGGCGTGAATGCCGGCGCGGTGATCGGGCGGCAGGTGCAGGTCGGCGAAAACCGGATTCCCGGTGTGATCGGCTGCAAGCCGGTTCATCTGCTGAGTGCCGATGCGCGGAAAAAGCCTGCCGATATGCAAAGCCTGTTCTGCGATATCGGCACCCGCTCAAAGGAGGAAACCGCAAAGCTGGTGCAGCCGGGCGATATTATCTATTTTCTTGAAAATGCGCAGGAATTCGGCGACGGTTCGCTGATGTCAAAGGCGATCGACGACCGCTTTGGCTGTGCAGTCCTGCTCGATCTGATCCGCAGCGACCTGCCCTATGATACAGACTTCGCATTCGTTGTGCAGGAGGAGGTCGGACTGCGGGGCGCAGGCGTCGCGGCAGCACACCTTATGCCGGAGATTGCAGTCGTGTTTGAGGCGACAACCGCCGCAGATCTTCCCGGCTCCGAGGGCGCAGACCGTGTCTGTGCGCTGGGCGGCGGTGCGGTAATCTCATTTATCGACGGCCGCACGGTCTACGATAAAGCGCTGTACGATCTCGCCGTGCAGCTCTGCGAATCGCAGGGCATCGCATGGCAGACGAAAACAAAAATCGCAGGCGGCAATGATGCCGGCGCGATTCAGAATGCCGGCACCGGCGTCAGAGTGCTCGCGGTGAGTGTCCCGTGCAGATATCTGCACGCACCGGCCTCCGTCATCCGCATATCGGATGCAGAGCAGTGCGAAAAGCTCGCAGCAGCACTGATTCCGGCACTACAGGAGCAGAACGTATGATTACGGAAATGCAGCGCTCGCGGGAGGCGGACAGAGCCGCACTGAGCGTCTGTCACTACGGTCGGAAGATGCTCTGCAATCTGGTCGCATACGGCACAAAATACAGCTTCTGCCGGTTTTTCCGGCTGCGGTCACACGGCAAAACGGCATTCCTGATGCTCCAAAACAGCACGCTGCTGGTCAGCTCGCAGGAGGATTTCACCGGGGATGCACAGGCGGCGGTCGAGCTGTCGATCTTCGTGGACATGCATCAGCCGTTCCGCGTCGAGGGCTGCCAGTCTTTGCTCAATATGCTGCATATCACGGGCTATCAGACGCTCCGGCGCTATGTGTTTCAGCTCATGCCGGGGAGTGTTTCGCCGGTGTTCGATCCGGCACAGGTCAACAGTGCGCCGCGGCTCGATGACGTCTACAGCATTCTGACAGAGGGCTTCCCGAACCTGATCGCCTATGAGCTCTGGCTGACGGATACCTCACATATGGTGCGGCGCGGGCTGCGTCAGTGCTATACCTATTTCAATGTGACAGCGGCGACTGCCGTGTACGATTACGGCGCGCATGTGCTGATCGGGCAGGTCGCAACGAAAACCGAGGCGCGCGGGCGCGGCTATGCGCGGGATTTTCTGCACTGGATCGCAAACGATCTCGATGCGCGCGGAAAAACCGGAATTTTATATGCACTGGATATCCGAAAGAGCTTCTATGAGGAGATCGGATTCAAGCTGCTGCAAACAGAATTTGTATGGGAGCGCCTGAGCGGTGCCGAACCCGACGGCGGCAAGGGCATACTCTGAGAAAGGAACCGGAATGATAGATCAGAAATGGCAGGAAATGTATGAGGCGGCAAAGGCCGTCCGGAATCCGCGGAAGCTTTCGGATTATGTGACCTGCGGCGAGGTTTCGGCGGCGGTGATGTCGGCCTCCGGCAGAATTTATACGGGCATCTGCATCGACACATGCTCGACGCTCGGCATCTGCGCGGAGCGGAACGCAATCTTTAATATGCTCACAAACGGCGAGCAGCAGATCGCCCGCGTGCTCTGCATCCTGCCGGACGGAAAAGTCGGCGGCGCACCCTGCGGTGCGTGCAGAGAGCTGATGGTGCAGATTATGGCAGGGCATCTGAACGATGTCGAGATTATGGCGGACTACGAGACCGGCAGAACAGTCAGGCTCGGTGATGTTACGCCGGAATGGTGGATCAAATAGCCGGCAGGAGAGGCAAATGGAAAAGGTTTTTGATTTTGACCCGCGGCTGCTGAAGGCTGCTGCGGAGGCAGAGCAGGCGGCCGCTGCGGAATTCGCAGAGATCGACCGCATTTCACAGCACGGCACGGCAAAGGTGCTGCGCGCATTTCAGTCGCAGCGGGTGTCTGCGGCATGCTTCGCAGGCGCGAACGGCTACGGCTACGACGATATCGGCCGCGACACGCTCGACCGCGTGTGGGCGGAGGTCTTTCATACGGAGGACGCGCTGGTGCGGCATCATTTTGTATCCGGCACGCATGCGCTCTCAACGGCGCTGTTCGGTGTTCTGCGGCCGGGCGATGTGCTCTGCTCGGTGACGGGCGCACCGTATGACACGCTGGAGGAGGTCATCGGCATCCGCGGCAGCGGAAACGGCTCGCTCAAGGATTTCGGCGTAAACTATGCGCAGGTTGACCTGACCGCTGACGGCCGCCCCGATTTTGATGCGATCGAAGCGGGCATCGCCAGCGCAAGGGTCGTGTATTTGCAGCGGTCGCGGGGTTATTCGCTCCGACCGGCGCTTTCTGTCGCCGATATTGCGAAAATTGTCGGAATCACGCGGCGGGTGAATCCGTCGGCGGTTGTCATGGTCGATAACTGCTACGGTGAATTTGTCGAGTACGATGAGCCGACCGATGCCGGCGCAGACCTGATTATCGGCTCGCTCATCAAAAATGCGGGCGGCGGCATCGCCGAAACCGGCGGCTATATCGCAGGCCGTGCGGAGCTGGTCGAGCAGTGCGCCTACCGCCTGACATGCGTCGGCATGGGCAAGGAGGTCGGCTGCTCGCTGAATCAGTGCCGCTCGATGTACATGGGACTGTTCTTCGCGCCGGAGGTCGTCGCGAATGCGCGGAAAACAGGCGTATTTGCGTCGGCACTGTTCCGCTCGCTGGGCTTTGAGTGCCTGCCGGAGCCGGGACAGACAGCGGGCGATATCATCACGGTTCTGGTGCTGCGGAATCCCGACGCAATGGAGGCGTTCTGCGCAGGCATTCAGGCCGGCTCTCCGGTTGATTCCTACGTCACGCCGGAGGCATGGGACATGCCGGGCTATGAGAGCAAGGTCATCATGGCGGCGGGCGCCTTTACCGGCGGTGCTTCCATTGAGCTTTCCGCAGACGGCCCGATGCGGGAGCCGTATGCGGTCTACATGCAGGGCGGCCTGACCTACGGCAGCGGCAAGCTGGGCGTGCTTCAGGCTGCGCAGACGATGCTCGGACGCGGGCTCATCTCCCTCTGACTGAAAAAACCGGCAGCAGATGCTCCGGTCAGAAAGGATGCGTAAAATTATGGCAAACAAGGAAAATACCGGCGAATTCTCCATGGACAGCTACGTCAATCAAAGGCTGTCAGAGGATGTCGAACCGAACAATCCGTTCGAGGTTCCGATGAAGGACGGGGGCGGACACAAGGGCAAGCACAGGCTGAAGGGCAAGGTCAATATCAAAAGCAAGAAGTTTCTGATTATTCTTGCGGTCATTGCAGTGCTGGTGCTGTTTCTGATTCTGTTTATCTGGATCAGAAAGCGGCAGAATGACGGCGCACGGTATGCGCGGCTGCTGGCGAAAAATATCGGCACCCCGATCAGCTCGGCGCGCAAGGATGCCGGCCTCGACCTGAAAACCGAATCAGACTATACTACACTGAATCAGCTCTATATTTCGTATCAGGCGATTGCAGAAAGCCGCAAGGACTGCACAATTCAGGGCGTGCATCTGCCGGAGTGGGCGATCTTCTGCAATACGGATGCGAATGAACTGACGAATGTCACATATTATAATTACGAGCTGCTGGAGGACAGCATCTTCGGCACCGAGCGGAAATCCTATCTCGATCCGCAGCTCATCCCGGAGCGCGCATCCATTTCGGAGGTCGAAAAGAAGCTCGACCTTGAGCCGTACCGGATTCAGTATCTTCAGGACCGGACACAGCTCCGCGAATACCGCTACTGCTATGATGACAAGGAAACCGGCGATGTCGTGGCCTATGCGATCACGGCAAAGTGGGACAGCAGCGGCGCTCTCTACGAGATCAAGGATATCCGCCGGAATTACATCGGTACACTGCTTTCGAGCCCGGAGGCCTGAGCAGAATTGCTGTCGGAAATCCGGTGAAGAATCATGCGAATTTTGTCGCAAATGCCGGAAATCGTTACAAAATTGCTACAAATTGAAAGCAATTTGGAACTATGAAGCATAAAGTCATTGACAGAAGCCGCGATTCCTGTTAAAATGTAAGATGAATCTGAAATAACAGGCGTGATTGCCTGCGGAGGGGAAAAACATACGGCCCCCGCAGGACGGAAGGAGAAGAAGCAATGAGTGATCTGAAGCTCTGCTACGGCTGTATGGAGCCGCTTGACGGCGACTCTGTCTGCCCGCACTGCGGATATGACCGGAATACAACCTCTCTGGCGAATTACCTGAAGCCGGGGACAATGCTGCGGGAGCGGTTTCTGGTCGGAAAGGCGCTGGATTCCAACGGCGAGGGCGTAACCTACATCGGCTACGATACCGCCGTGGGCTGCAAAATACTGATCCGCGAGTATATGCCTGAGCAGCTTTGCAGCCGCGTCCCGAACAGCACCGAGATCAACGTGAACTATGAGCATCTGGCACAGTATAAGGCGCTGATGGCTGAATATACGGAGCTCAACAAGGCTCTGGCGCGCCTGCGGAATCTGAGCCACCTGAATCCCGCGCTCGATCTGTTTACCGAAAACAACACAACCTATGCGGTCTATGAGTATCTTGAGGGGCAAACCCTGCTCGACTATCTGAAGGACAATGCCGGCGAGCTGAGCTGGAATATCGTGCGCCGCATTTTCCCGCCGCTGTTCACAACGCTCAGCCTGCTGCATAATGCAGGCGTGCTGCACCGCGGCCTGAGCCCCGAAACTATATTTGTTACCGATAAGGGCGAGCTGAAGCTGCGCGGCTTCTGCATCTCGGCCGTCCGCACAAACGATACCGAGCTCGATGCGGAGCTGTTCGACGGCTATGCTGCTCCGGAGCAGTATTTCGCAGACCGCCAGCAGGGAACCTGGACAGATGTCTACGGCATCTGTGCCGTGCTGTACCGCATTCTGACCGGCTCCCGTGCAACAGACGCGATCTCCCGGCAGGATTATGACAATCTGGTGCCGCCGATTGAGCTGAATTCGCATATGCCGGAGAATGTCTCCAAGGGCATTATGCAGGGCCTTGCACTGGAGGGCAGCGAGCGTGTCCGCACAATCACCGATCTCGTGACGCTGCTGTTCGATGAGAGCACGAATGAGGAAAGCAGCAGCACCTCCGAAAAAAGCGGCACGACAGCCGTTTTCCCCGCTCAGAATGATATCAAGCAAGTCGGAGCCGCAGCCGGCGCAGCAGCAAGACGTCCCGCAGGCGCTGCACATCCCGCACGGCCGGCCAATGCACCCAATACGGCACATCAGCGGCCGCTCCGGAACGGCGCGGCACCCGCAGCACACCGTCCCGGCGCAAGACCGGCTCCCGGTTCACGCCCCGGCGGCGCACCTCGTCCCGGAATGCCCCGCGGTAACAGCACAGCCGGAGGACGTACACCCGCAGGGCGGAACGGTCAGCGGCCTGCACAGCAGCGCGGCGGTGCGCGTCCCGCACCCGGTACCAGAAATGCAGCGATGCGCAGCGGCGCTTCCGTACAGCGCAGCCGGAACGGCGGTATGCCGCAGAACGGTGCTGTCCGGCGGCGGCCGTCCGCAGCAGCCGTAAACAGCCGGAACCGCAAAATGCAGGAGGCAACCGTCTTTGAGAAGATCCGTGCACCCCTGCTGATCGCGTTCCTGTTTATCGCGATCGTCACGGTCGTGATCTTCGCGTTTGTCAAGCTGCTGGGCAGCACTGCCGGCGGCAATTCGCTCGCAAACCGCGACAGCAGCAGCGAGCAGGATAATGTCATCCCCGCACAGACCGATCTGACTGACACTGCGCATGTCGAATACGGCGTGATGCCGCAGCTCGTCGGCAGAAACTATACGCTGAAGCATGACGAAATGGCAAGCTCCGGCTGGCTGTATCTCGAACCGGAATACGTGTTCAGCGATTCGATCATCAAGGATACAATCATGGAGCAGGAGCTGACTGCCGGAACAGAATTCGTCATCGGCAGCACCATGAAGGTCACGGTCAGCCTCGGCCCGTCGCTCATCACGATCCCGCCCTACAAGGGCATGCGCCTGAATGCGTATCTGAATCAGCTCAAGGAAATGGGTCTGGTTGAGGCGATCGACGGCGACGGCGGCTCCCCTGCCGGTCAAACACAGAAGAACGGCGGCAAACAGACAACTACGACCGAGGCAGATGTGCCGGCAAATGAGCAGGGCAAAAAGCAGGTCGTCATGTACCGGGCAAAGGTTGACTACAATTACTCGAACGGCTATGTCTGTGCGGTTGACCCCGCCGCAGGCAAGGTAATCGACGCAATGGAGGATTACCGGATCATTGTGTACTATGCATATAATCCGGTCTATACGACGATAAACAACGGCACGACCGGTACGACGAACTCGACGACATCAACCTCCGGAAAGGGCTCCAAGACAACCGGAACAACAACCGCTACCACTGCAAAGCCGACGGAAACACAGCCGCCGCAAACACAGGCCCCGCAGACACAGGCTCCGCAGACACAGGCCCCGCAGACGCAGGCCCCGGTTGAGCCGCCTCCCACACCGCCTGAAACACCGGCAGCAACACCTGATCCCACATAAAACCGAGGCAGTCCTCCGTGAAAGAGGGCTGCCTCATTTTATAGATCAAAAACCGTAAAAAAAAAGAAAAACTATGTGACCAATGTCACATAGCTGCAAGAGGAAGTGAAATCAACAAAACATAGGGGGATTGGGGGATTTGAAACAAGGTTTCTTCAACCTTGGTTATAGTATACAATACAAATCTAAAATGCCGCTGAATAAAGTGTGAACAAAATATGAATCGTCAGAAAGCTTTTTGTGAACACGATTCCGGAATCCACACCGCCTCAAAAAACCTGTAAAAAATGTATAATTGTTTCATTTTCCTGTCATTTTTAATCTTCTCGTTCCGAACGGCTTGACAGCAGTATATTTAATATGATATGATGAATGCAGGGAAAACAGATACTGCACCGAAACTAATGATTGGGGGAATCAACAATGAAAATGCTTCTCAGGAAGCTCGCCGCTGCCGCGGCATCTCTGGCGCTCTGTTCTGCGGCGCTCCCTGCCGTACAGCAGCAGGCCTCCGCCGCAAATACCTACTGGAAATTTGACTTTGGCGGCGGCGGGACGGCCTCAGGCTACACCGGCGTGTCCGCAGCCGACGGCTACAACGCCTCCCGCGGCTACGGCTTCTCGTCCGGCACCAATGTCACGAATGTCGGCGCATCGGGCAGCGGCGCACTCAGTGATGCCGTTCAGTTCAAAAATGCGACGGCAACGGGCAATTATACCTTCTGCGCCGATGTCCCGAACGGCCTGTATCAGGTGTCGGTCTGGCTCGGCAACACCAACCGCACCAGCGTCGGCATCGAAAAAATGCTGCAAATCGTCAACATGACCGGCAACAATGCCTACCACACGCTTCAGGTCCCGGTCACGGACGGTCAGCTCAATATCTGCGCCTGCGCGGGCAAGGACGGCTATCCGTTCTCAATCTCCGCGCTGGAGATCAAGCAGATCTCCACACAGACCCACACAAACCCGACAATCTGGGTCTGCGGCGACTCGACCGTCTGCAACTATTACCCGCTGAACAGCTCCGCGCAGGCTGGCTGGGCGCAGATGCTCCCGGAATTCATTGACACGAATCAGTGGCAGGTCATGAATATGGCCGCTTCGGGACAGTATGCAAGAGGCTTCTTAGAGGCCGGTCAGTTCGATGTCATCGAAAAGAACGGCCAGCCCGGCGATATCTATGTCATCTCCATCGGCATCAATGACACCAATTCCAAAAACAATACGACCGGAGAGCAGTATGAAGCACTGATCACCGATATGGCAGAGCGTGCCATGAAAAAAGGCATGCGCGTGATCCTCGTCAAGCAGCAGGGCAGAAACGGCGACTGCCAGCGCAACCCGCTGCTGGAGGGCAGATGGTACGGCAAACAGCTCGACAGGGTCGGTGCGGCACTCAATATCGAGGTCGTTGACCTGTTCAATCTCTGGCAGGATTACTGCCTGACAAAAACCGCGGACGAAGTTTCGGCCATGTATCTCGACGACGGACTGCACCCGAACCGCGCCGGTGCGACCGTTCTGGCGCAGTTCATGGCGGACGCGATCAACAGCGGCAGCACGCCCGAGGTCAAAGGCGAAACCTTTGCTGAGGGTACGACCGTGATGTTCCGCAATGCGGAATCCGGCATGTACCTGACCGTCGAGGGCGGCACTGCAGCAGCGGGAACCAATGTCTCCCAGAGCAGCGACGGGATTCCCTCTGAGAAAAATACATGGAAGCTCTCCGCAGCAGCGGAGGAGGGAACCTACCACATCTTCTCCATGCTGGACGGCGGCAGCACCTATCTGCTCGACATCGCCGACGGCAAGACCGACAACGGCACGAATGTCGGCATCTGGACGGATACCAGCCACAATGCACAGGTGTTCAAGATCGTCAAGGACGGCGATTATTATCATATCGCGACCGCTGTCTCCGGCTACAAGAGCTATGTCGGCATCACCGGCGGCTCGCATGACGAAAACGCAAACGCGATCGAATGGACGAACGACCGCACCGATAACCAGAAGTGGCAGATGATCCCCGCCGCAGTCGGCAAAGACGGCCCGCTTGCACAGGGCGACCTGACCGGCGACGGAAAGATCAATGCCGCAGACCTCACGCTGATGAAGCGCGTGCTGAATGACGCGGATGCCCCCTACAACAAGCGGCAGGCGGCTGACCTCAACGGCGACATGAAGGCCGATGCAGATGACCTCACGGTCATGGTGAACTTCCTGACCGGCGAAACCGATGCCTTTGCAGACCCGAAGTATGCCGCGACCGAGCAGATCATCGCGGACGGCTGGCGTGAGGAAACGAATGCGGGCTATCTCTACAAGGATTACCTCAATCTCGACAACACCGACAAGAGCGCCGTGACCTTTGCGGTCAATGCCGCACTGAAGGGCAACTACCTCTGCACATTCCATATCGCAAACGGCTCGGCCAATGACCGCGAAATGATGATCTCGGTCAGCAGCTCGACCGAAATCTGGAAGCAGAGCTTCCTCACGACCGGCGCATGGACGACATGGGAGGAGCGCGGCATCGTGCTTCCGCTCATTGCCGGCATCAACTACATCACCCTGAAATCCAACACCGCCGAGGGCGGCCCGAATATCGACTATCTGGATCTCTGCCTGACCGATGAACCGATCGCACAGTCCTACGATCCCTCTCAGGAGCCCCAGGTGATCGACACCGACAAGCCGGTCATCTTCATCGCTTCGGATTCCACCGCTCAGAGCTACCGCGCAGACAAAGCCCCGCAGCAGGGCTGGGGCTATTATCTCCAGAACTACTTTACAGACAACGTGACTGTCTCGAACCACGCAATCGCAGGCCGCAGCTCCAAGAGCTTCTATGACAACGGCAGACTGGACACGATCCTCGGTCAGATCAAGGCGGGCGACTATCTGCTGATCGACTTCGGCATCAACGACGGCGACTCTTCCAAATCCGAGCGCTATGCGCCGGTCTGCGGCAATGTGGATAACCCGACGAACGGCTCCTTTGAGTATTACATGACCTTCTATATCAAGGGTGCGCTGGATAAGGGCGCCACACCGATTCTGATGAGCCCGACGCTTTCGATCCGCAATCAGACGCAGCCGTTCAAAGTCGGCTACCGGAACATTGACTCCGCATGTCAGGCGCTTGCGAGAAAGTACAACATTCCGTACTTTGATCTCGGCGCAGCGATGACAAACGACTTTAACAAGCGCGATTTCAATACCGTCAAGGGGTATTATCTGGGCGGTGCGACCGGCGGCACGGACTATACGCACTTTACCGAAACCGGCGCACAGGTTGTCGCTCAGATCATCTGCCAAGGCATCAAGAACCTGAATATCGACCTTTCCAAGTATGTCAAATAACACAAAAAGAGGCGCATCGGGCATCAAGTGCTCCGAAGCGCCTCTTTTTTTATGCTTCCGGCCGTTTGGGAATCAGATCATCCCATTCCGTGTCCTTTCCTGCAAGGTGATCGACACAGTAACGCAGAATAAGCTGCGCATCATCCGCACGAACCTCGCCGTCTGAATTGACATCGGCATTTGCAAGACCCGTATGGAAATACGGTGTTGCAGTAATCTGCTCTGTCCGCTCATCGGCGACCGTGCCGCTGGCGAGCATGGTGACATAGTATTTCAGCGTGCGCTGTGCATCCGACGCATCGACATTCCCGTCACAGTTGATATCACCGCGCAGTAATGCGGGCTCGACGGTGATTGTCAGCGGCACAAATACCACTTCATCCTCAATATGCTTGCTGCCGCTGCGGAGGTAGAGCTCCGGATCCAGCTTTCCGCCCGGCCCCGGACGGTCGCCGGTCGCAAGATAGACCCGGTACGTGCCGACGGGCGTATCCTGCGGCACCCGGACAGAAAAATGCAGGAATGAGCTCTCCGCATCCTCGACCTCACCGGTTCCGTTCTCCATCCAGCCCGGCGCATACCAGAGCACCGTATTCTCCAGTCCGCTTTCCTCGGAATACTGATTGTACCATGCCGTACTGTGATCCACGAAGAAGCTGGGCTTGCCGACCTCAATCGGCTCCTCCGTATTGATATCAATATCAATTTCCGTGCGGCTCGGATCGCGCGTAAAATCGCCATCCTCAATATGCAGCGGCGTATCGCTGAGCAGGTGCAGCATCATCGTGCTGATGCCGGTATAGTTCTCGATAAACAGCTCGCCGGAAAGCATCACATCGCCTGATTCCAGCTCACGCTGCATGACATAGTTCTTATCTGCCTTCATCCGGAAGGTCATCGGTGCTGCGTCATCCTCCGCTGAAACCGGTACGGATGAAACCGCCAGCAATGCCGCACAAATTGCGGCTGCGCTGCGTCTGATTGTCTTGATCTGTTTATTCATAAGCTTATCTCCGTTTTCATAGGATAGATAGGAAAGGGGGGATTTGTCATGCGCAAAACACCGCCGCGGTCTGTCATCCTGATCTGGGGAAAAAGCTCTCCCCTGCCGTACCTCCGCTCAGCAGAGGCGGCTGCCCGCCGCAATGCTGTCATCCAGCATAACGAGCTTGATGCTGCCGTCAGGCTGCTCGACCGAACAGATCATGCCGCAGCTCTCGACACCGCAGAGCTTCACGGGCTTGAGGTTCGCGACGACCAGCAGCGTCTTTCCGACCAGCTCCTCCGGGCTGTACCACTTGGCGATGCCGGAAACGACCTGCCGCTCACCGATACCGTCAAATAATCTGAAGCAAAGCAGCTTATTGGATTTCTTCACCTTTTCGCAGGCAAGCACCTTTGCCGCACGGATATCGCTCTGTGCAAAGGTCTCAATGCCGATCTGCTCTGCGATCGGAGCGGGTGCTGCCTGCGGCGCCTCTGCTGCAGCGGCCGCCTCTGCGGCTGCCTTTTGTGCTTCTGCAAGCTCCTTCATCAGTGCATCTGCATTGACACGCACAAACATCGGCTTTGCTTCGCCGACTGACGCGCCGTACTGCACACCGCCGAATACCTTGTAGCGGTCAAGCTCGCATTCGATTGCTTTGATCTCATCCGTTTCCGGTGTATGTGCAAGAATCTTCTCGGCTGTCTGCGGCATATAGGGCTTCAGCAGGCCGCCGATCACGCGGATGCCCGAAAGCAGATCGTACATGACCTTAGCCAGACGCGGGCGGCTTTCCTCGCTCTTGGCCAGCACCCACGGCGTTGTTTCATCAATATACTTATTGCAGCGGCTTGCCAGCGTCATGACCGTATTCAGTGCCTCGCTGACGCGGAAGCTGTCAAGCAGTCCGGTCATTTTTTCCGCTGCATGCTCTGCCATATCCTTCAGCTCTGCATCGCAGGCCTCCTCCGGTGCGCCGTCGATCAGCTCCGCAGACGGGATGCTGCCGCCGAAATACTGATTCACCATTGCAACGGTGCGGTTGACCAGATTGCCCAGTGTGTTCGCAAGATCGGAATTGAAGCGCTCGATCATCGACTCATAGGTAATCGAGCCATCCTGCGCAAAGGGCATCTCCGCAAGCAGATAATAGCGCACGGCATCGACGCCGAAACGGCTGACAAGCTCGTCTGCATAGATCACGTTTCCGCGTGATTTGCTCATCTTGTCATTGCCGAACAGCATCCACGGATGACCGAACACCTTTTTCGGAATCGGCACACCGAGAGCATGGAGCATGATTGTCCAGTAGATCGTATGGAAACGGACGATATCCTTGCCGATGATATGAACATCCGCAGGCCAGTATTTTTTGAACAGCTCGCCGTGATTGCCGTTGACATCATAACCAAGCGCCGTGATATAGTTTGAGAGCGCATCAATCCAGATATAGATGACATGCTTGTCATCAAACGGCACAGGAATGCCCCATTTGACCGTCGTGCGGGAGACACAGAGGTCCTGAAGGCCCTGCTTGATGAAATTATTGAGCATTTCCTTCTTGCGCGCCTCCGGATAGATGAAATCCGGATGCTCCTCGATATACTGCTCAATCCAGTCCTGATACTTCGACAGCTTCAGGAAATAGGCCTCCTCGCGGGCATCGCGCACATCGCGGCCGCAGTCCGGGCATTTGCCGTCCTTGAGCTGCGATTCTGTCCAGAAGCTCTCGCAGGGCGTGCAGTATTTGCCGACATACTCGCCCTTATAGATATCGCCCTGATCGTAGAGGCGCTGAAAGATGTCCTGCACGATTTTGGTATGCTTTTCATCCGTTGTACGGATGAACTGATTATAGGAGGTATTGAGCAGGTCGCAAATGCTGCGGATCTCACCGGCAATGCGGTCAACATGCTCCTGCGGGGTAATGCCCGCTTCCTTCGCGATCTCCTCGATCTTCTGTCCGTGCTCATCGGTGCCTGTCAGAAAATATACATCATAGCCCTGCATCCGGCGAAATCTTGCGAGCGTATCAGTCATCACGATTTCGTAGGTATTGCCGATATGCGGCTTGCGGGAGGTATATGCGATTGCGGTTGTCAGATAATAGGGTTCATGCATGGGAAACAGTCTCCTTTCGGAACAATGTGATAGATGATTCTATTATAACATAGAATGCGAAAAAGTGCAATGGGGAATACAAGAAAAAACGACAAGAATGAAAGGACGGGAGCAAAACCGGAGGCCGGCAGCTTTCAGTCAGCCTTGGGGTGATAAAACCGGCCGGACAGCGTCTGTGTTTTGACCTCGTTGATGAATGCCTCCGGGTCGGCCTCCCGGATGACACGGATGACGCGCTTTGATTCCGCCGCCGAAACGACCGAATACACCACATGCCGCTCGCAGTGGCCGTATGAGCCCTCCCCCTCCAGCACCGTCGCGCCGTGCTGACTGATATTGTAGATCGCATTGCACACTGCAACCGGCTTCGTCGTGACAACAAACAGCGTGCTCTGCTGATATTTGCGGTAAAGCGTCCGGATGACTGCCGTTGAGGTGTACTGGAATATGATCGAATACAGCGCCTTATCCCAGCCGAAAATAAGACCAGCGATGCAGAGAATCACAACATTGAAGCCCAGTATGATGCCGTTGGAATCCATGCCGCGGCGCTCGGAAAGAAAGATCGAGATGAAATCGGTGCCGCCGGAGGTCGCGCCCGCATTCAGACAGAGCGCGATCGACGCGCCGTGTATCAGGCCGCCGAATATGCTGATAAGCAGAATATCCTGCGTGACAATATGCTGCGGAATGATATCTGTGAAAATACTGTTGCAGACGATCATAACGCACGAAAACAGCGTGAAGTTCCGGCCGATGAACCGGAATCCGATCCATACCGGCACTACGTTCAGCAGCAGATTGACAGGCGTGAACGGCAGATCGACCGCAAAAACCGCTGCTGCAAGCCGCTGCACCAGAATCGTCAGTCCGGCAACACCGCCGGGATACAGACCGGCGGTGTCGATAAACGTCTTTTTATTGAGCGCGAGAAGAAATGCCGCGCTGACGACGGCGGTCAGGGTCAGAATGCTCCGGCTCAGGCTGCGTTTCATATGATGCACGGCTCCCTTCTGCGGTTATGGGTCGGAAAGGCTGTCGTCAAGCGCACAGACGGTATCGGCAATGCGCACAGTCGAAAGGCGGTGCGTGACCAGCACGACGGTTTTGCCGCCGGATTCCTCGCGCAGAGCCTTCAGGATGACCGCTTCATTCAGGCTGTCAAGATTGCTGGTCGGCTCATCCAGCAGCATAAACGGTGCTCCGTGGAGGAATGCGCGCGCAAGACCGATGCGCTGCCGCTCGCCGCCGGAGAGCGTTTCGCCCAGCTCCCCGACCTGTGTCTGATAGCCCGCAGGCAGCGAGAGGATAAAATCGTGAATCGCAGCCTTTTTGCAGGCCGCTTCGATCTCCTCATTCGATGCACCGGGCTTGCCGATGCGGACATTGTTCGCGATCGTATCACGGAACAGATGCGTTTCCTGTGTCATATAGCTCTCCATGGCGCGGAGATCGGGCGTGTTGATACGGTTGATATCGCGCCCGGATATTGAGATCATGCCGATCTCAGGCTCCCAGAAGCGCATCAGCAGCTTCAGCAGCGTTGATTTGCCGCAGCCAGAGCGTCCTGTTATGCCGATAACCGTATTCTGCGGAAAATTCATCGAAATATGCTCCAGAACAGGGCTTCCGCCGCGGTAGCTGAAGCTGAGCTCCTGACAGGATGCGCCGGAAAAGGTCAGCGGCTTTTTCCATGTAATCTCCGGTGTCTCCGGCTTCTCGGAAAGCAGCGAGAGTACCCGGCCGGCTGCGGCAGAGGTGTTTTGCAGCGACGAGCCGAGTGCTGCGAGCGCCGTGACAGGCCCGAATGACGACATCAGCGCGATGACCGAGATCAGCGCAGTCCCGCAGTTGATCGAGTGCGCACAGCACAGCTTGGCCGCAAGCAGCAGCATGCCCAGATCAGATAGAATGATAACCGCATCAGTCAGCGCTGCATTGAAGCCGGTCAGATTGCTGAGCTTCTTCTGCGCACCGGAAAGCGATGCAGACTGCGCCCGCAGACGTTGTGCGCGCGCTTCGCCGTCCTGATATTGCAGAGTTTCATCGAGGCCGCGAATGCTCTCCAGCATAAACGAGGCCATGTCCGCAGACCGTCTGCGCACCTGCTCGCCGGTACCGCTGCCGTGCTTCATGATGACAAGCGGGACGACAATACCGACAAGGAGGTATGCCAGCAGCCCCGCGAAGCCAAGCAGCAGATGATAATGCGCGAGGAAAATCACCATGACAAGCTCTGTGAGCAGTGCGATGCAGACCGGTGAAACGGTATGTGCAAAGAATACCTCCATCAGCTCGACATCGGCCGTAATAAGCGCGATGAGATCGCCGCGCTGCCGTCCCTCCAGCTTTGCCGGACAGAGCCGCCGCAGCGCCGCAAACACCTGATCGCGGATATTCGCCAGCAGTGTGAATGCAATATAATGATTCGTGCGCTGCTCGATATAGCGCAGCACAGCGCGTGCCAATGCAAAAATCACCAGACAGACGCAGACGGTCATGAGAGAGAAGGGGGGGTCATCCTGTATCACGCTGCAGATGCCGTAACCGCCGAACACCGGAATCAGAATCGCTGCGAGATAGCTCAGTGTTCCCGCTGCGACGGCCAGTGCCATGTATCCGGCAAGCGGTCTGACCAGCATCAGCATCCGCAGCAAGACTGTAAACTGCTCCCGCAGGCCCTTCGGTGCCTGCTGCTCCGATATCTGATTGCTCATGAGTCCGGTTCCTCCTCTCCGAAATGTTCGAGCTTCTGCTGTGTTTCCCAGAGATGCTTGTAGACGCCCTTCTGCCGCAGCAGCCGGTCATGCGTGCCGCGCTCTGCGACTGTGCCGTCGCGCATGACATAGATGCAGTCTGCTTTGACCGCATTTGCAAGGCGGTGCGTGATGAGAATAACGGTTTTTTGCTTGGCCAGCCGGCTGATCTGCCGCATGACGATTTCCTCGCTCTCGGCGTCGATGCAGCTAGTCGCCTCATCGAATATATAAATCGGAGAATCATGCAGCACGGCGCGAGCCAGTGCGAGACGCTGGCGCTGTCCGCCGGAGAGATTGCCGCCGAATTCTGTCAGCTCGGTATCGAGTCCCTTGCGTGCCCGGAAGAAGTCCCACAGCGCACAGCTCCGCAGAACGCTTATCATGCGGTTGTCCGGCACATCGGGAGCGGCGGGGCGCAGGTTTTCCCGAACAGTGCCGCGAAAAAGCGTGCTTTCTGCCCCGACATACGTGATCGCATCCATGCGGCTTTTAATGAAAACCTGGTGCAGATCCTTTCCGCCGACAGTTACCTTGCCGGAATCCGGTATCAGTCTGCCGGTCAGAAGTCCGGCAACGGTTGTTTTTCCCGATCCGCTTTCGCCGACAATCGCGATCAGGCGGTTTTTTTGTGCCGTAATGCTGACGCTGTGCAGAATTTCACGGTCGCCGTCATACGAAAAGCGGACATTGCTCATCCGCAGTTCACCGCCCTGCGGCGAAAGCGAGCCGTTCGGCCGGTGCGGAACCCGTGCGCCGAGAAATGCGAAAATACGGTCGCTTGCCGCCACGCCGTTCATTGCAACATGGAAATAGCTGCCCAGCCGCCGCATCGGCAGGAAGAAATCCGCAGAGAGCAGGATCATGAAGATGCAGGCGCGCAGCGTGATGCTGCCGCCGGAATACGCGGCGGCTGCCACTGCAATGCCGAGTGCTGCACCGCCGTATGCAAAGAAATCCATGACAGTCACGGAATTGAGCTGCATCGTCAGCACCTTCATCGTGATATCGCGGAAATGCAGCGATTCCGCATGCATCTGCTCCTGCTTCATTTCGTCAGACTGATAGATCTTCAGCGTTGTCATTCCCTGCAAATTTTCCAGAAAAGAGCTGCCGAGCTGCGTATAATCGCCCCAGTATTTGGAGAACAGCTTTTTCGCGAGCTTCTGCACAACGATGATCGCAGCCGGAATCAGCGGAACACAGATCATCAGGATCACTGCCGCGCGGACGCAGCCTGCAATGATGAACAGCACAAACAATGTCAGCGGAGCGAGCAGGGCATAGAAAAGCTGCGGCAGATACAGCCCGAAATAGCTCTCAAGCTGATCGACGCCCTCGGTCGTTATCTGTACCAGCTCCGCGGTCTCCGTATGCATCCGGTAATCCGGCCCCAGCCGCAGCAGCTTGTCATAGATGCGGGCGCGGAGGGTTTGCTTGACCGTTCGCGAGGCCAGATAGCTCATACGAACCGCCAGAAAGCCCGTGGCTGCCCGCACAGCCAGCACCGCCGCAAAGATCAGCGCCGTTCCGGCCAGCGGAGTGTATGCGTCCTGACGGTACAGTATGGCGAAAAGATCGGCCGCTGTGAAAATCATAAAGGCATTGCAGAGCAGTCCAAGCCACTGAAGCAGCACGTTTCCTGCGATGTATCGCCGGCTGCCCCGGCATAACTGCAAAAGCTGTCTGTTAAACATTTCGCTCACCTCAGTTTGATTCAGGATGATATGCCTCTATTATATCACATCAACCGAAAAAAGGCAATGTATTCACTGAAATCTTTTCAGATTATACAATCAGTTTTTCTATGCTGACCGATTCCGGACAAAAAAAGACTGCTGCAAGAAGCAGCAGTCTTTTCAGAGAATCAACTGTGATTATTTTGTTGCAAGATCACCAATCTTGATATAGCCTGCCATGTATCTCATGAGCTTAGACAGGTCATTACTATCCGCTCTGCCGTCATGTGTGACGTCAGCATTGTTCTTGCCCTGATCTGTGACATCGTCGTCCTTCAGAGTATCGTCACTGCCGACCAGACGAGCAAGCAGAACGCTGTCTCTGACATCAACATCACCGTTGCAGTCAACGTCGCCCCAAACTGCGTTAGAAGGCGGAGTGGTGGTCTCCTCGTCGCCGATCGTGACAGAGCCGGCGGTGAAGGAAGCGGCGTAATCGGTCTGGCTGCCGTCAACGGCAACAGCCGAGAACAAGGTGTCCTTGTTTGCGCCGCCGCCCGGATATTCCGCACGGTCAACAGAAACGCCTTCGAGCTTTGCAACAGAGCCCTTTGCGGCATTGGACTTCGCAGTACCGGTAATGGTCACGAATGTACCGCTTTTCTTGATCCAGTAGGAAGAATCCTCAAGGCCGGTGGACCAGACAATAATGACCTGAGAGCCGTTGTCCTTCCAGTTGAATACGGTATCGCCGTAATCGCCTTCCTGAGACTTTGCGCCGGTATCGCCGACGGTACCCAGTGAGACATCAGAGATGGTGAGCAGTGTCTCATCATAGTCGATCGCGAAGTCGATCGAGTTGAGACCTGAAGACGGAACGGATCCAAGATCAACCGTAACGGAGAACTTCTCGCCGGCACTGACCTTATCCTTACCAATGGTAACCTGAACCGAATCAGCAGCACTTGCAGAAATGCCCGTTGCAGCAACGGTCATAGCCAGAGCCATCAGACCCGAAACAATCTTTGCTTTTTTCATGTTCATACTCCTCCAAATATTTATGTACGGATTATCATAACAGTCGGGCGGCTGCCAGACTGCTGCCGGGATGCAGAGGTCCCCTTCTTCCTCTGTGTCCTTATGATACCACTTATATCTTAACTGAAACTGAAAAAAAAAGCAATGATATTTTGTATCATCTTTATGACTTATTTGAGGATACAAAATGACAGTTTGCAGTATATTGACCTATAAAATGCAAATTTTGGCAAAATCGTCGCATTTTGTCCGGATAAAAAAGCACACCTGCCGCAAGTTGTACCGACAGGTGTACTGTTTTACCGGATTCTGCCCGATTATTTCAGCATGCTTGCGATCTCGCCTGCGAAATCGTCAACGCGCTTCTCGATGCCCTCGCCGCAGATGAAGCGGACGAATGCAGTGACCTTCACAGTGGTGCCGGCCTTCTTTGCGCATGCATTGACATACTGCTCAACCGTCTCGCCCTCGCCCTTGACGAATTCCTGGCAGAGGAGGCAGTTGTCCTTGTAGTAGACGCCGAGCTTGCCCTCTGCGATCTTTGCACGGACATTCTCAGGCTTGTTTGCCATCTTGGGATCGTCAGCCATCTGAGCCATAACGATCGACTTCTCCTGCTCGATGACATCAGCCGGGACATCTTCCTTGGTCAGGTAGGTCGCCTTCATAGCGTCAGCCTGAAGTGCAACGTCGTTCAGGCACTCAAGGATCTCCGGAGTTGCGCCGGCAGCGGAATCCGCAGCGACGATGACGCCTTCCTTCTTATTAAAGTGGACGTACTCCTTGACAGTGCCTTCGAGGCGTGCAAAGCGGCGGATCTTGAGGTTCTCGCGGAACTTGAGGAAGATCTCCTGAAGTGCCTCCTCAACGGTCATGTCCTTGCCGGAGAACTTGGTCTTGTTCAGGGCATCCAGATCAGCCGGATTGGTTTCGAGAACGGTCTTCGCCAGACCCTCGCAGAAGCCGACGAACTCCTCATTCTGTGCAACGAAGTCGGTCTCAGAGTTGACCTCGACGATTGCAGCAGCGGTGTTGTCTGCATTGGTGACAGCAATGACAGCGCCCTCAGCAGCGATTCTGTCAGCCTTCTTTGCCTGATTGGCCAGACCCTTTTCGCGGAGGATGACGATTGCCTTTTCGACATCGCCGTCTGCCTCGGTCAGAGCCTTCTTGCAGTCCATCAGGCCGACGCCTGTAGACTTGCGGAGATCGTTGACGTCTTTTGCAGTGAAATTAGCCATTTTCAGTATCCTCCCCGTGATTATTCAGCAGCAGAAGCTTCTTCTTCGGCAGCGGCAGTCTCCTCGGCAGCCTGTGCATCCGCACCCTGTCTGCCCTCGATGACTGCATTTGCGATGGTGCCGGCGATCAGCTTGACCGCACGGATTGCGTCGTCGTTGCCCGGAATCACATAGTCAACATCATCCGGATCGCAGTTGGTGTCCACGATTGCGACGATCGGGATGCAGAGCTTCTTAGCCTCAGCAACAGCGATCTTCTCCTTGCGCGGGTCAACGATGAAGAGTGCGCCCGGCAGCTCCTTCATGCCCTTGATGCCGCCGAGGAACTTTTCGAGCTTCTCGATCTCAAGGGAGAGCTTTGCAACTTCCTTTTTCGGGAGCAGGGCGAAGGTGCCGTCTGCTTCCATCATGTGGAGCTGCTCCAGACGCTTGATGCGCTGCTGGATGGTCTTGTAGTTGGTCATCATGCCGCCGAGCCAGCGTGCGTTCACGAAGTAAGAGCCGGAACGCTGTGCTTCCTCGCGGATGGAATCGGCAGCCTGCTTCTTCGTGCCGACAAACAGAACGGACTTGCCCGATGCGGACAGCTCGCGGACGAAGCTGTATGCTTCTTCGAGCTTTCTGACCGTCTTCTGAAGGTCGATGATGTAGATGCCGTTGCGCTCCGTGAAGATATACGGAGCCATTTTCGGGTTCCAGCGTCTGGTCTGGTGACCGAAGTGTACGCCGGCTTCGAGGAGCTGCTTCATAGATACAACGCCCATGGGATTTTTCCTCCTGTAAATAAAAGATTTGGTTTGTGACCTCCGGGCTGCACAAGGAGTCGCCGCGACTGCTGCGGACTGACCCGTTTACTATATAGTATAGAAGCGGGTATCGCCGGTACAGAACCGCGCGGCTGTGCATAGCCCGTGCGAAGTGCCTTAATATTATAGCACATTTTCCGTTTTTTTGCAACTGATCGGCTCTGATGTGCAGGAGAAAATCGCGTGTATTATCATCGCATTTTCGTGTTGTATGCACAATACATGTTAGATTGCTGTTCTGTGAACATGTATTGTCTGATTGTCTCCGGTTATTACATGTATTCATATTATCCTGTGAAACTACACTTTGTATAGTGAATTTACATACAGAATTTGTTATCATGATGATAGAGATTTGTACACTACGATCTCTTTGCGGCTCTGCTGCGGCATGCCCGGCATGTGCTGTTCGTACAGGAAACCGGGCATTCCCCTTCCGTGCTGTATGGCAGATGTCCGCATAATGTGTGCTCAGAATAGGAAATTTATACCATAACTTATGTTTCGGGGGAGTGTTAAATGAAACAAACGCTGAAAAAAATAGGCAGTGCCGTTCTTTGCGGCACGATCCTGACAACGGCCGTTCCTGCGTTCCCGTTCAATACGGGATCTACCGCTGCGGCGGCCGGAACCTGTACGATCGACACAGGTACGACATATCAGACCATCCGCGGTTTCGGCGGCATGAACCATCCGGAGTGGCAGGGCTATGACCTGTCGGACGCCAATATTCAGACCGCATTCGGCAACGGCGAGAATGAGCTCGGTCTGACTGTTCTGCGTATCTTTGTCAACGATGACAAAAACCAGTGGAACAAATGTATTCCGGCAGCGAAAAAGGCACAGGCGATGGGTGCTACGGTATTCGCAACACCGTGGAATCCGCCGGCTTCCATGCGCTCGAACGGCGGCGGCGGCACAACCAGCGGCAAATATGTTCTGAACAGCGGCGCCGAGGCTTCCTATGCACAGCATCTGAACGACTATGTAAAATACGTTGAAGGACAGGGCGTCAATCTGTATTCCGTTTCCGTGCAGAACGAGCCGGATTACTCCAATGAGTGGACATACTGGTCTCCCGACCGCACGACCAGCTTCATCGCCAACTACGGCAAGAAAGTCAAGGACGGCACGCATGCGAAGCTGATGTCGCCTGAGAGCTTCCAGTACGGCTATGAGGGCTCCGGCCACGGAAAAATGTACTATAAGAAAATACTGGAGAATTCCGCTGCCCGCGCAAACTGCGATCTGTTCGGAACGCATTTCTACGGTACGCAGCGCGACTCCATGAATTATGCGACAGTCAAGAACAGCGACAAAGAAATCTGGATGACGGAGGTTTATGTACCGAATTCCAGCGCAAATTCCGCAAACAACTTCCCGGAGGCACTCTGTGTCGCCGAGAATATCCATAACGGCCTCGTGGTCGGTAATATGAGCGCTTATGTCTGGTGGTATATCCGCCGCAGCTACAGCCTGATCGGTCAGGATGACGGCAAGGTCACGAAGCGCGGCGCAATGATGGCGCAGTATTCCAAGTGGGTTCGCCCCGGTGCAGTCCGCATCGCAGCGACCGAATTCCCGGAGGGCAAGAGCTACACCGCGATGAATTCGCAGGCCGGCAACTGGGGTTCGCTTCAGACCATGGTTTCCGCATACAAGCAGGATGACCAGATCACGGTTGTCGCGATCAACCCGACACCGACTGCAAAAACACAGGATTTCAACATTTCCAGCGGCGAGAAGATCTCCGAGATCGAAGCATTCCACACCACCTCCAATGAGAATTTCCGCGCAACCTCCGCACCGAGCTACAGCGATTCCGGCTTCACTGCATCCCTGCCGGCACAGTCCGTGACGACCTTCGTCATCTCGACCGGCGAAGCAGAGCCCGATCCCAACGGCTATCTGTTCCACTACACCTTCGAGAACGGCACCGACGGCTTCTCCGGCAGAGGCAGCGCCTCCGTCGCAAACAGCTCC
>JAFXZM010000066.1 GCA_017541275.1 Oscillospiraceae bacterium
CGTTTGATCGTTTTGCTCAGCTCCATTGCATCCGCCTGCCTTTCTGCCGGATGTGTTCCTTCCGGCTGAGATCATTGTAGCAGATTCCGGTTCAGAATTCCACCAAACGTGCTTTGCATCGGCAGAATTTCGCTGTCAAAGGTCTTTGACAAGGCATGTTTATCGTGAAGATACGCAGTTTTCAAAGATCACAGCTCACTGTACTCCAGACCGTGCTCCTCCGCATATTTTGCGGCATAGGAGCCCGCCGGCGCCATCAGCAGCGCATCGCCGCAGCCGGCAAAAGCACCCTCGCCGATTTCCGTGACGGTCGCAGGGATGATGAAGGAATCGACGCTTTCACAGCCGGAAAATGCACCTGCGCCGATCTTTGTGATGCCCTCCTGAATCAGGACATAATGCATCTCCTTGCAGTCAGTGAAGCAGTTGTCGCCGATCTCACCGGTGCAGTCGGAGATCGTCAGGCTGTCTGCCGAGCAGCCCGCGAAGCAGCCGCTCCCGAAATGCAACTCCGCCTCCGTGAACAGCAGCGTTTCCGTCCCGGTGCAGCCGGTGAAGCAGTCGTCACCGAGGGTGACCGTGCCGCCGCTGAGGTCAATGTGCGTGAGGGATGTGCAGCCGGAAAAGGCGCCGTTCCCAAGTGTTGCATCGCAGTCGAGGATCAGATTCCACATGCCGGTCAGCCCCGCGCAGAAATTGTTGCCTGCGATCAGAGTACCCTCCTGATAATGAAAATCCGCCAGGCCGGTGCAGCCGGTGAACGCATCGTTCCCGAAGGTCATTACGCTGTCAGTCAGCCAGACATGTTCGAGCTTTTCACAGCCCGCAAATGCTTCATTACCGTAGGTCATCGGCAGTGTCTCATGCAGCGTCAGGCCGGACAGCGCGGAATTCCGGAAACAGCCGTCCCCCATTTCAAAGATTCTTTCAGGGAACTCCACAATGCCGAAATAATCCGCGTCCGCAAAGCCTTCCGCATCAATGGCCGTGACCTTCAGCCCGTCGATCTCGTCCGGAATCCGCAGCACGGACTGATACCGCGGCTTTTCGACGTTTTCGCTCAGCATATCATAGCCCTGCACGGCGGCGGTGCCGTCATCGTTTGTGCGGTAGAGCAGTACCGGCGGGCGCATGGCCTGTGTGGTTTCGGTCGTTGTCTGCGCCGTGACCTCCGTCACCTGCGCGACAGGTGCAGAGCCTTCCTTTTTTTCGCAGGCGGTCATGGCCGTCAGGAGCATCAATACTGCGGCGATTCCTGCGAATTTACTGATTTTTCTCATATTTTCCTTTCTGTGCCGGATGCTTCCGGCTTTTCTTTTTGACGGAGAAGCCGAATTCTCCGCATTTGCGTCCGAGTGCGAAATATTCGCCGTGTGCATAGGCAAGCAGGCCGCTCTGCTGCAAATTGAGCTTTCCCTTGCTGTCCACGTAGCGCGCATCGGCTGCCGTGCCGATGATCTCCGCGAGGAACATGTCATGTGAGCCGAGCGGGATGATCTGCGTCACTTTGCAGCTCAGGCTGACGGGCGCCTCCGCAAGAATCGGCGTATTCCCCTGCTCCGGCCTCAGCAGATGCAGCCCGCAGGCCTTAATTTTGTCGGTATTCCTTCCGGACCTCACGCCGCAGAAATCGACTGTTTTCGTCATGGCCGTTGTGGTGAGATTGATCGCGAATTCACCGGTTTCCCTGATGATGCCATAGGAATGGCGCGTCGGGCGCACGGAGATATAGGTCATCGGCGGATGTGTGGCGCAGATACCCGTCCAGCCGACGGTCAGCACATTTGCCTGCTCCATTGTGCCGCAGGTCACCAGCACCGGCGGCACCGGCGCGAGCAGTGCCCCGCCGCCCCAGAAGATTTTTTCGTCCGCCATGCTTCACGCCCCCGTGATCTGCTGCAAAAAGCTCCTGCCCGCAAGGCCGTCTGCCGGTACACCGAGCGCCGCGCAGACTGTCTGCCCGATATCGGAGAAGCCCTCCCGCACGCCGAGCCCGACCGGCTTCACGGCACTGCCCCAGACCAGCAGCGGGATGTATTCGCGGGTGTGGTCGGTGCCGTGTGCAGCGGGGTCGCAGCCGTGATCGGCGGTAATCATCAGCAGATCGTCTGCGCGAAGCTGCGGGAGCAATGCGCCGAGCTGCGCATCAAAGACATTGAGTGCCTGCGTATAGCCCGCAATATCGCGGCGGTGACCGTAGGCGCTGTCAAATTCGACGAGATTGACGAAGCAGAGGCCCTCGAAATCGCGGCCTGAAAGCTGAATCGTCTTGCCCATGCCGTCATCGTTTGACACAGTGCGATGTGCCTCGGTGATGCCCTGCCCGTTGAAGATATCAGCGATCTTGCCGACGGAGATCACCTGTTTACCGGCCGCCTGAATGCGGTCAAGCGCGGTCGGGGCAAAGGGCGAAACGGAATAGTCGTGGCGGTTTGCGGTGCGTTTGAAATCGGGATACGTCCCGACGAACGGCCGCGCGATGATACGCCCGACGGCGAACTCGCCCTGCATAATTTCACGCGCTTTCTCGCAGATTTGATACAGCTCCGGCACGGGAATGACGTCCTCATGCGCTGCAATCTGCAAAACGCTGTCGGCTGAGGTATAAACGATCAGCGCACCGGTTTCGAGGTGCTGCTGTCCGTAATCGCGGATGACCTCAGTACCGGAGTAGGGCAGGTTGCAGAGAATATCGCGGCCGGTCGCATCGCGGAGCCGGTCGAGCACCGCCTGCGGAAAGCCGTCGGGATAGGTTTTCATCGGCACCGTCGAAATGAGCCCGGCAATTTCCCAATGACCGGTCGTGGTGTCCTTGCCCGCCGAGCGCTCTGCACATTTGCCGAAGGCGGCGCAGGGCGTATCAGCAGGGGTTCCGCAGCCGATGCCGGGAATGTTGAACAGCCCCATTTTTGTGAGATTGGGCACATTGAGCCGGCCGGACTGCACCAGCGACCCGATCGTATGCGTACCGGCATCGCCGAAGCGCTCTGCATCGGGCAGTGCGCCGCAGCCGCAGCTATCGAGGACAATGAGAAATACACGTTTCACGGTAATCGCTCCCTTTCGATTTTTTCAAGTGTTTCCTTTAGAATCACCCTGCGCAGTTCTGTCAGCCATTCAGAAAAGCCAACGGTATCAAAGGCATAGGTTTTGTTCAGCTCCCGCTCATGCACCGTCCAGGTATCCAGCGGCGATTCATTATGCTGAATCAGCGCTTCGAGCTTGTCAAGCGCCTTGCAGAGCCGCGCTTCCGGCGTTTGCTGTGCATCCAGCTCCGCGAGCAGTGCCGTAATATCGGCTGAAATTTCCGGCGGCAGTGCAGCGGCCCATTCGCTGAGCAGCGCATTCTCCGTCCGGCGGTCAGCATCGGTTTTTTCAAAGACCGGAATATCGCCGGTAAAGCATTCGCCGAGGTCATGGACAATGCTCATCGCGGCAGCACGGTCGATATCCAGCTCCGGAAATTCATGCCGCAGCAGCAGTGCCATGAGCGAAACGCGCCAGCAATGCTCCGCAACACTTTCGGTACGGCGGCCGGAAGTGGTACAGTGGCGCAGGGTATCCTTCAGCCGCTCCGCGGTATGCAGGATGCTGAGATATGCTTCAGGCTTCATCGTTCCCTCCGGACAAACAGTGCAGCACGGCATCCGCGATGCTGCTGATCCATATACTATTATTATATATCTGCTGTAACCGCAGAAGCGGAAATACGGCACCTTCCAGAACTGCTAAACAGTTTTTGCGGAATCCGCGCCGTTTTTATCATATTCCGCCTGCAAAAAAGCGATCATCTGCTGAAAGCCCTCCTCCGAGAGCGGAAAATCGGCATGTCCGGAAAGAATCCCGCGCTCCTGTGCGATCTCATAGCAGACATCTTCATTCCATGTATCCGCATGCAGCATGCCGTCTGCGGGCGTGATGAAAAAGCGAAGCTGATCGCGGCTGCCGGAGTGCATGTTTCCGACCTCAAAATAAAACACGGCGGGAATATCGAACGAATTGCGCGGCTTGTGTTCATCCATTGCAGTTACACCTCACATTGAAACAGTCTTGCGGCATTTTCCGCCGTGATGCGGCAGATTTCCTCAGTTGACATGTTCTTTTCCCGCGCCATGACCGCAGCGGTCTCAGTCAGCATCGAGCTGTCGCAGCGCTTGCCGCGGTAAGGCACCGGAGCCATATAGGGGCAGTCGGTTTCGAGCAGCAGACGTTCCGGCGGAACACAGCGGAGTGCCGCAAGCGGTTTTTTTGCATTTTTGAATGTAATGACGCCGGTGAAGCCGATATACAGCCCCAGCCGCAGCACCTCCTGCGCCGATTCCGCCGACCCGGAAAAGCAGTGCATCACGCCCTCCGGCGGCGGAGACTCACGGAGTATTCCGAGCATATCGCCCATTGCATCGCGGCAGTGCAGGATAACAGGGAGATGCAGCTCCTTTGCGAGAGCGAGCTGCTCGCGGAGAATGGTTTTCTGCTGCGCCGGGTCGCAGTCCTCATAGTGATAATCCAGACCGATCTCGCCGATTGCCCTGACGGACGGGTGCTTTGCGAATTCACGCAGCCGGTCGAGATATCCGGCCGGTGCATCGGGCGTTTCGGGGTGCACGCCGACTGCCGTGACCAGCAGCGAAGGGAACTGCTCCGCAAGAGCAAGGCATTCCGCTGCGGAGGGCAGATCGGTCGCGCAGAGCATGCATTTCCGGACGCCCTTCTCCGGAAGCGAGCTCAGAAGCGCCGCACGGTCGGAATCAAATGCCGCATCGGTATAATGGGAATGGCTGTCAAATATGCACAGATTGTCCACGGGTTCGTTAATCTCCTTTCACTCGTTCACAGGTTATTCACGAAAAATTGAAGAAATATGCAAGCAATCCGGCCGCAAAGATGCTATAATAAGACCATAACATGATAAATAATACCTCTCTACTTCTTCCCATGAGTGCGGCTGCCGATCACAGCCGCACTTTTTGGTTTCAGAGAGGCATTTTTTATGCCTGCGGGTCTTCCGTCAGAACATCCGCCTGCGGCATCCAAGGCAGCCGGACAACGACCGGCACCTGCATCACATCGAAGCCCGGCATATCCGGCGCATCGAGAAAGTCCGGAACAGTCACGCAGGCGACCGGAAGCTCCGTCAGCGTGCTGAGTGCGCTGCACTGGGGCAGGCTTTCCGCGATCATTTCCGCGGTTGTTTCCATGCCGAGATTGGTGTTATTGACCAGATGTGTCAGCTTCATGCGGCTTGCGCGCTCGATGCCGCGGAGATATTCAGCAGCTTCCTCCGCCGTGCGGGTGAGATACCGCCGGAAGGACACGACCGCAAGCATATCGAGCTCACCGGTTTCGGCGTAGCTGTTGAGCACATGCGAATAGCGGCCCAGCGCGACCGCGCCGTCCTCATCGCCGCCGACGTCAATGATGAGATGACCCTCACCGGCAGCAAGGCCGCCGAGATCAAACTGCACGCTCGGAATATCGACATTGGTATTCGCATAATCGGGCGCACGGAGCGTGATGCCGTGCCGTGCAAACGCCTCCTTAAAGTCCGCCGTGCGGAAATAGGGGTTCACAAGGTCGAAGTCCACGACCGTAACGGGCTTGCCCTGCGCGGCAAGAGACAGTGCGAGCGCCGCAGAGAAATTGGTTTTTCCGGAGCCGAAATGCCCCGTCACCACAATAATTTTTTTCGGTTCGTACATATCACTGACCGTTCCTTTCATCAGTTCTGGTCTTATTATAGCATGTTTCCGGACAGATTGCAAGGAAAAAATCGGCCGGAGAGCGGCCAACATATCTGCACAGGATGCAATGCGGATGTACATAAGCATGCGGTGCCGGAACATGTACAGTACAACTTCTCTCCGGAAATGTACCGATTTCAGGGGATTTCTGCAAATTGTGCCGGCTTTTTGCCGAATTATGCATTACAATTTCGGACAAAAAAGTTACAATAAGTCATAACATTTGCGTGATAAGTAATTGATCGGACGATGACAATTTGATATAATGAAAACAGAGTCCTGCGGCATACCGCAGACCGTTTCCGCTGCGATATACAGAACACAGCAGGACAGATTGTACCGTTATTCTTTTTTAGGGGGTAAACAAATGAAAAAAAGCAACAGGTTCAAACGGGCAGCCGCATTTGCAGCGGGTTCAGCGATGATGCTCAGTTTGCTTGGCTCAGTCGTTCCGGCGCCCGTCAGCGTCAGCGCTGCGGGAGACTGCGTGATCGACACCGGCACAACGTATCAGAACATCCGCGGCTTCGGCGGCATCAATCATCCGGAATGGGCAGGCGACCTGACCTCGTCCCAGCGTGAAACGGCCTTCGGAAACGGGCCCGATCAGCTCGGTTTTACGATGCTCCGCGTGTTCGTCAATCCGGACAAAAGCCAGTGGAGCAAGGCGGTCGCAACCGCAAAGTACGCATCTGACAATGATGTGACGGTTTTCGCTTCCCCGTGGGAGCCGCCCTCCAGCATCGCAGAGAGCGGAAACGGCAAGGGCAAGCTGCATCTGCCCACCAGCAGTTATGAGGCATATGCAGCACACCTCAATGATTTCGGCACCTTTATGAAGCAGAACGGCGTCAATCTGTATTCGATCTCCGTGCAGAACGAACCGGATTACGCCAGTGAATGGACATACTGGTCTACAGATGAGGCAATGAATTTCATTGCCAATTACGGCGACAAGATCACGAGCACAAGACTGATGTCGCCGGAATCGTTCCAGTTCTCGCCGGACGGCGCATCATGGATCAGCGGCGGTGACGGCGGCAAGAGATACTATAAAAAGATCATGAACAATGCCAAGGCCATGGCAAACTGTGACGTGTTCGGCACGCATTTCTACGGCACCACAAGAGAGTGGATGGATTATCCGGATCTGGAAAACTGCGGCAAGGAGCTCTGGATGACTGAGGTCTATGTCCCGAACTCCGACAGCAATTCCTCCGACAGATTCCCGGAGGCACTTGCTGTTGCGGAAAATATCCACAACGGTATGTGCGTCAGCAACCTGAGCGCATATGTCTGGTGGTACATCCGCCGTCAGTACGGCCCGATGAATGAGAACGGCACAGTTTCCAAGCGCGGTGCCATGATGGCACAGTATTCCAAGTGGATCCGTCCGGGCGCTGTCCGCATTGCCGCGACAGAATTCCCGGAGGGCAAGAATTATGTTGCCATGGATACCAAGAACGGCAACTACAGCAGCCTTCAGACGATGGTCTCCGCATATAAGCTCGACGATCAGATCACGGTCGTCGCGATCAACCCGACACCGAGCGCAAAGACACAGAACTTCACGATCAGCAGCGGCGAGAAGATCTCCGGAATCGAAGCATACCACACCACCGGCAGCGAAAACTTCCGTGCGACAACTGCGCCGAATTACAGCGAAAAGAGCTTCTCCGCCTCGCTTCCGGCACAGTCCGTGACGACCTTCGTCATCTCGACCGGCGAAGCAGAGCCCGATCCCAACGGCTATCTGTTCCACTACACCTTCGAGAACGGCACCGACGGCTTCTCCGGCAGAGGCAGCGCCTCCGTCGCAAACAGCTCC
>JAFXZM010000008.1 GCA_017541275.1 Oscillospiraceae bacterium
CTCGACATCGAAATGTCCTGCGTTGCAGAGAATCGCGCCCTCATGCATATTGAGGAAGCTCTTTTCGGTGATGACATGATTGCAGCCGGTGACGGTCACAAAGAAATCGCCGGTTTTGGCAGCATCCTCCATTTTCATGACGGTGAAGCCGTCCATGACTGCTTCAATCGCCTTGACCGGATCAACCTCGGTGACGATGACCTTTGCACCGAGTCCCTTTGCGCGCATGGCAGCGCCCTTTCCGCACCAGCCGTAGCCTGCAATGACAACATTCTTGCCGGCAACGATCAGGTTTGTCGTGCGGTTGATGCCGTCCCAGACAGACTGTCCCGTGCCGTAGCGGTTATCGAACAGATGCTTGCAGTCCGCGTCATTGACCAGCATCATCGGGAATTTCAGCGAGCCTGCCGCAGCCATTGCCTTCAGGCGGAGAATACCGGTTGTGGTCTCCTCGCAGCCGCCGATGACGTTTTCCAGCAGCTCCGGATATTCATTGTGGATCAGCGTGACAAGGTCGCCGCCGTCGTCAATGATGAAATGCGGCGCAGCCTCGATGACCCTGCGGGTATGCGCCTCATATTCCGCCGGTGTTGTGCCGTGCCATGCAAAGACGTTTAATCCGCCGTGTACAAGTGCCGCAGCGACATCATCCTGCGTGGAGAGGGGATTCGACCCGGTGATATACATTTCTGCGCCGCCCGCTGCCAGAACGCGGCAGAGATAGGCGGTTTTCGCCTCAAGGTGAATTGACAGCGCAATGCGCTTCCCTGCAAAGGGCTTTGATCGGGCAAAATCCTCCTCAATGCTGCGCAGAAGCGGCATATTGCCCTTTACCCACTGGATTTTCCGTTCTCCGCTTTCCCAGAGTGCGGGGTCGCGGATTTCACTGATTGTGCTCATCGGAACAAACACCCTTTCTATCAAAACTTTCCTTTTATTTTATCATATTTTCAGGCAAAATGCAAGCGAAATGCATAATTTTTACGGATTCTCCCCGCAATTTTCGAGAAATACTTGACGAAACCGGGATTTTGTAGTAAAATATATACGGGTAATTATCATTGTCCGCAAATGCTGCTGCCGGCGGTCTGCTGCCGGCGGGGCAAAACAAAACCAACCGGACGGCGGTCTGCCGGAATATCCCGGCAGGCGGCCGTTCTGTGTACGGAAAGAGGGAATCATCATGAACAGCAATCAGTCCTCCCTGTTTGCCGCCCGCAATCTCACCATGCTGGTCGATTTCTATGAGATGACAATGGCAAACGGCTTTCTTGAAACCGGGCTTGGGGATGTTCGCGCCTGCTTTGACCTGTTCTTCCGCAAGGTGCCCGATCAGGGCGGCTATGCGATCATGGCCGGACTGGAGCAGGCAGTCGAATATCTGAAAAACCTGCGCTTTACTGAGGACGATATCCGGTATCTGCGCGAAAAGCAGATTTTTTCCGAGCGCTTTCTGCAATATCTCGCGGATTTCAGGTTTACATGCGATGTCTGGGCAATCCCGGAGGGCACGCCGATCTTTCCGCATGAGCCGCTGATTACGGTCTGCGGCCCTGCAATGGAGGCGCAGTTCATCGAAACAATGCTGCTGCTGACGATCAATCATCAGTCTTTGATTGCGACCAAAGCAAACCGCATCGTGCGTGCGGCGGCCGGCCGGCCGGTCATGGAATTCGGCTCTCGCAGGGCACAGGGCGCGGACGGCGCTCTGTACGGCGCAAGAGCCGCATATATTGCAGGTGCGGCGGGTACGGCATGTGCAATCTGCGACCGGGAATTCGGCGTTCCGGCGCTCGGTACCATGGCACATAGCTGGGTGCAGATGTTCCCGAATGAGCTGGACGCATTCCGCGCCTATGCAAAGGTTTATCCGGATGCCTGTACGCTTCTGGTCGATACGTTCCATGTCCTGAAATCCGGCGTTCCGAATGCGATTACTGTATTCAAGGAGCTGAAAGCGGCCGGACATGTTCCGCAGGGCATCCGCATCGACAGCGGCGATATCGCCTATCTCTCGAAAAAGGCGCGCATCATGCTCGATGAGGCCGGACTGCCGGAGGTTCAGATCGTTGCATCCAATTCGCTCGACGAATACCTGATCCGTGATCTGCTCGTACAGGGCGCACAGATTGACAGCTTCGGCGTCGGCGAACGGCTGGTCACCTCGCGCTCGGAGCCGGTGTTCGGCGGTGTGTACAAGCTGGCCGCAGCCGGTACGGTAGCTGCGCCGGAGACACTGATTCCGAAGATCAAGCTCTCTGAGAATGCCTCCAAGATCACAAACCCCGGCTGCAAGATGCCGTGGCGCCTGTTCGACAATGAGACCGGTATGGCAATCGCGGATGTTATCGCGCTTGCAGACGAAACGATCGACGATACGCAGCCTTATGTGATCTTTGATCCGGAATTCACCTATAAGCGCAAGAAGCTGACCGACTTTACCGCAAAACGGCTGCAGGTGCAGATCTTTGACAAGGGCGAGTGTGTATATGAATGCCCGCCGATTGACGAAGTGCGCCGCTATTGCGCAGAGCAGCTTGAGCTGATCTGGGATGAGGTCAAGCGCTTTGAGAATCCGCATGCTTATTATGTTGATCTGTCCGAGCCGCTCTGGAAGCTGAAGCGTGAGCTGCTGGATAAATATTTCGCGGACTGAAGCATGCAGCCGCAGAATACGAGACAGAGAGGTTTTATTTGTATGAAGTACCCCGTATCCCGCATTCACATGGGGGCTGCACGCTGTGCCGCCGACCTGACGGACGGCAGCGAGCGCGGTGAGTATGTTTCGCAGGACTATATCCTGCATACGCTCGGCCGCCCGATGCGCTCGGTCAATCTCATGTACTGCTATTATCCGCTGGATGAGACATTTCCCGTGCGCGCAAGAGATGCATTCCGGGACAGAAAGGTCACATTCCAGTGGGATTACCCCTATGACGATTATTTCCCGTATACAGGCGGCCTGAACGGCGACCGGAACAGCGAGGTGTTTCGCCGGATGCAGGATATCCGCAGGCACGGGCAGGATGTTACGCTGACACTGACCTGCGACCCGAATGTTTCCGACGAGCATCTTATTGCAGTCGCAGAGGATCTGAAGCCTTACGGCCGCGTGCTGCTGCGCCTGAATCATGAGGCAACCGGAAACTGGTTTTCGTTCAATAAGCGCGCTTCCTATGAAGATGTCGCAAAGTTCTTTGTTCATGCAGGCGAGGTCATCCGCGCACATGCGCCGAATGTGCAGACGATCATCTGCATCGGCGGAATCGAAGATCCGGATTCCGCAGAGATCGTGAAGGAAAAAGAATTTGCCTGTACGATTCCCGCAGCGGATATCTGGTCGGTCGATAAATATATGGCGCTGCACTGGGGATGGCCGTATGATACTGCCGAGCACGGCGGCCGCTCACACAGCCGCGGCAGCTACAGGGATACCTACGAAATGACAAAGCGCTCGTTCCGCAGATTCACAGAGCTCAACGGCGGAATTCCAAAGCCGATGGTCATGAGCGAATTCAACGCGGACGGCGATGTGACCGGCCCCTATGACCAGTGCAGAATGGTGGACGGCTTTTTCCGGCTGCTGAAGGATGACCCTGAGACATGGCTTTCCGGCATCAACTTCTATCAGTTCCGCGACCGCGGCAGACTCGGTCTGGAGATCGAGGATCCCGCCGCACCGGATACCGGCATTCCGCAGCCTGTTCTGGCTGCCTTCCGACAGTGGATCCATGACCCGCTGTTTCTTCCGCAGATGACGCAGGGCGGGGAGGCTGCACTGCCGGTCACGCTCCGCTGGGGCGGCGCGGAGGATGCGGAGGGTCTGGCCGTGCATCTGCATTTTGCGGGCAATCCGCATTTCTGCGAGCTGAATTTCTCGGATGACGGGAATTATATGATCGAGCTGAACGGAAAATGGTTCTATAAGTCGCCCAAGACGAAATTTGTCGATCTGATGCCGGCGTTCTTTGATAAGCCGCTGACAGCTCCCTGCGATCTGACACTGAAGCTCTTTGCACCGCCAGCATCGGGAATGAACGATCTCCATGCAGCAGACGGCCTGCTGAACAGCTATGCGGTCATCAGCGAGCTGCCGTCTGTCCGCATCGAATATGCGCCGATCGAGGCAGACCGTGACTGATACGCTGTTTGTGACCGATCTCGACGGCACGCTGCTTCAGCCGGATGTCACCGTTTCCGACCGCAGCTTTGCAATTCTTTCAGAGCTGCTGGAGCGCGGACTTCCGCTGACAGTCGCGACTGCCCGCACCAGCTTCTCCGTTATGCCGATTCTGCGCGGACTGCCGTTCCGTCTGCCGCTGATTCTGCAAAACGGCTCTGTGCTGCACGACCCTGTGCATGACCGTATTGTGCATGCCGCAGTGATCGGTGCGGAGGCCTTTCAGGCAGTGCTGGCGCTTTTTGCCGAATTCGGCTTCAACGGCTTTGTATTCTGCGTACCGGCCGATCAGCTCGAATGCTGCTATACGGAGCTGACGACGGAGCATATGCGGCAGTATTACGCCGAGCGGCGCATGAAATATGACAAGCCGTTCCGGCAGGTCGGTTCCCTGCATGCGCTGACGGAGCGGAATCCGGTTTTTCTCTCGCTGCACGGGCCGCCTGTGCGCCTTGATCCGCTGTACGCCCGGCTCAGGGAGCTTCCCGGCATTTCGGTCACATATTATCGGGATGTCTATGAGCGGGATATCTGGTATCTGGAGGTCTCCGCACCGGATGCCTCCAAATATCACGGCATATGCAGGCTGCGCGAAATGACCGGTGCCGGAACCGTGATCGGTTTCGGAGACAATCACAATGACATCCCGCTGTTCCGCGCCTGCGACCGAAAGATCGCCGTCGGCAATGCAGCAGACGAGCTGAAGTCGCTCGCAGATGAGATCATCGGATGCAATACAGAGAATGCTGTTGCAGAATACCTGCACGCTCTGTTTTCATAATTATTCAACCAGTAAGGAGAATGGAACATGAAAAAACTGATGCTTGGCAATGAAGCATTCGCGAGAGGACTCTATGAGGCAGGCTGCCGGTTCGCGTCCAGCTATCCGGGTACGCCCTCCACGGAGATCACCGAAACGATCGCGAAATACGATGAGGTCTACGCAGAGTGGGCGCCGAACGAAAAGGTCGCCGTGGAATCGGCGCTGGGTGCGAGCTTTGCGGGCGCAAGAGCCTTTGCCGCCATGAAGCATGTCGGCCTGAATGTTGCGGCCGATCCGCTTTATACTGCCGCTTATACCGGCGTGAACGGCGGTCTGGTCATCGCTGTCGCGGATGATCCGGGCATGCATTCCTCGCAGAATGAGCAGGATTCCCGTCATCATGCGATCGCATCCAAGGTGCCGATGCTGGAGCCGTCCGATTCGCAGGAGTGCAAGGAATTTGCTATGCTCGGCTACGATATTTCTGAGGATTTCGATACCCCTGTTCTGATCCGTACTGCGACCAGAGTGGCACACTCGCAGAGCGCCGTGGAGCAGCTTCCCCGTCAGGAGCGCGAGCTGAAGCCCTATGTCAAGAATCCGCAGAAGTATGTCATGGTGCCTGCAAATGCAAGAGGCAAGCATGTCATCGTTGAGGAGCGCACAAAGAAGCTCATCACCTATGCCGAGACCGCCCCGATCAATAAGGTTGAGGACAACGGCTCTGAGATCGGCGTCATCACCTGCGGTGCTGCTTATCAGTATGCAAAGGAAGCGCTGGGTGACAAGGTCAATTATCTGAAGCTCGGCATGACCAATCCGCTGCCGAATCAGCTTTTCCTCGATTTTGCTGCAAAATGCAAGACCGTCTATATTATTGAGGAGCTCGACGGCATTCTTGAACAGCACGCAAAGGCTCTCGGCATCGAATGCAAGGGCAAGGAAATCTTCGGCTGCATCGGTGAGCTGAATCAGGTCATCATTGCCGAGAAGCTGCTCGGCACTGCACCGGAGGTCACGCCGTATCCGGAGCAGCTCCCGATCCGTCCGCCGGTCATGTGTGCTGGATGTCCGCACAGAGGCGTGTTCTATACGCTCGCCAAGCATAAGATCACCGTTTCCGGCGATATCGGATGCTATACACTCGGCGCTGCAAAGCCGCTGGAGTCGATCGACTGGACGATCTGCATGGGATCTTCAATCTCCTGCCTGCACGGTTATAACAAGATCCTGAATGAGAAATCTCAGAATAAGACCGTTGCGGTCATCGGCGACTCGACCTTCATACACACCGGTCTGAACTCTCTGGTCAATGTCGCGTACAATGCATCCAATTCCACCGTCATCATCCTTGACAATTCGATCACCGGCATGACCGGCCACCAGCAGAACCCGACAACCGGCAAAAATCTCAAGGGTGATCCTGCTGCTGCGGTCGATCTCGAAGCGCTCTGCCATGCAATCGGCATCAAGCGTGTTCGTGTGGCTGACCCGTATCATCTCGCGGAGATGGAGCAGGCGATTACGGAGGAGCTGGCCGTCGATGAGCCCTCTGTCATCATCAGCCGCCGTCCCTGTGCGCTGCTGAAATATGTCAAGCATAACCCGCCGCTGCATGTCGAGAGCGACAAGTGCAGAAGCTGTAAAATGTGCCTGAAGCTCGGCTGTCCGGCAATCTCCATGAAGGACGGAAAAGCCTGCATTGACCATACACAGTGTGTCGGCTGCGGCATCTGCGGTGAGCTCTGTAAATTCGGTGCGATCGCAAAGTAAGGAGCATCAAGATGATTATTCCGATTTACTGGGGCACCAGAGGCAAGCTGAAGAAGGATCTTTCAACCGGCATTGATTACTGCCCGAATTGCAGAAAATTCACCGGCTGGTTTCTCGGCAGGAGCCTGAAAATCTATCATTTTGAGTATATTCCGCTGAAATCGAAAACACTTTCATGGTTTCATATGTGCGGCGTCTGCGAGCACGGCAAAACCATTGACGAAGGGCAGTATAATGTTCTGAAGCAGATGTATCTGCCGTTCTGCGACAAGAAAAAGCAGATTGAATGCTATGAGCGCGCCGCAGCGCTTTCACAGACATTGCCGCCGGAGGAGAATTCGGTGAATATTCTGATGTCGAATCTGGCGCAGGCATATCCGGTCTCCGCGACACCGCAGCTCGATCAGGAGTACCGCAGACGCTTGCGGAAGCTGCTGAATGTTCCGGCACCGGAGCAGACAGAGCCCGTCAGAAGCACTGCATCTGCTGCGATGCCCGAAATTGTGTCGATGCCGCAGGCGGAAATGCCCGCAGCACCGACCGTGCCGCAGAACAGCTACGGTATGCCGCAGCAGGCTGCCGGCATGCAGAATGCATTTGCCGGGGCGAATTCCTACGGCGCACCTGCACAAAACGGCATGCAGAATCCCTACGGCGCACCTGCACAAAACGGCATGCAGAATCCCTACGGCGCACCGGTACAGAACGGTATGCAGAACCCCTACGGCGCACCCGTGCAGAACGGTATGCAGAACCCCTACGGCGCACCCGTGCAGAACGGTATGCAGAACCCCTACGGCGTACCCGTGCAGAACGGTATGCAGAATCCATACGGCGCGCCGGTGCAGAACCCTTACGGTTCGCCTGCTCCGTACAGCGCAGCACCGGCTTCCGGTTCTGCCCATACCCCCAATAGCCAGTTTACAAACAGTTCGGATTTCGACTGATGAAAGGATAAAGTCATGGAAACAAAGTCAATTATGATCGTCGGCGTCGGCGGACAGGGCAGCCTGCTCGCAAGCCGTATTCTCGGAAATGTTCTGCTTCAGCAGGGCTATGAGGTCAAGGTCAGTGAGGTTCACGGCATGTCGCAGCGCGGCGGCTCCGTTGTCACATATGTCAAATACGGCGATGCCGTCTATTCTCCGGTCGTGGAGAAGGGTGAAGCGGATGTCATCATCTCCTTTGAGCTGCTTGAAGCAGCACGCTGGGCAGTCTGCCTGAAAAAAGGCGGCAAGATCGTGACCTCGACACAGACACTCGACCCGATGCCCGTTATCACCGGTGCTGCATCGTACCCTGAGGGCATTATCGAAAACCTCAAGGGTATGGGCATTGACGTTACGGCGGTCGATGCACTCTCGCTGGCGGAGCAGGCCGGCAGCGCTAAGGCCTCGAATGTCGTGCTCATGGGCGTTGTGTCGAAAAAGATGGATTTCGATGAAGCGGTCTGGCAGGAGGCGCTGAACCAGTGCGTGCCGCCGAAATTCATTGAAATGAACAGAAAAGCATTTGCACTTGGACGAGAGGCATAATACGCAGTCAGCCCGGAACAGCGGACAAAGCTCTATCGAATGAGAAAGGAATGAACCCCAATGGCAAAATACTGGAATGAGAGCATCGAATGCATGGCTCTCGACGACATGAAAGCGCTTCAGAGCGAACGGCTTGTGAAGCAGGTCAGACATGTCTATGAGAATGTTCCGTATTACCGGAATCTTATGGAAGAAAAGGGCATCACGCCGGACGATATCAGATCCGTGGATGACCTGCACAAGCTGCCGTTTCTGTCCAAGGCCGATCTGCGCGAGGCATATCCCTACGGACTGCTCGCCGTTCCGCTTTCAGACTGCGTTCGCATTCACTCGACCTCCGGCACGACCGGAAAGCGTGTCGTTGCATTCTATACGCAGAACGATGTCGATCTCTGGGAGGACTGCTGCGCAAGAGCAATCACTGCGGCAGGCGGCGATAAGGATGATGTATGTCAGGTCGCATACGGCTACGGCCTGTTCACGGGCGGCGCAGGACTGCACGGCGGCTCGCACAAGGTCGGCTGCCTGACGCTGCCGATGTCCTCCGGCAATACCGAGCGGCAGATTCAGTTTATGCGCGATCTCGGCGCGACCATTCTCTGCTGCACCCCGTCCTATGCGGCATATCTCGGTGAATCGCTGCACGATATGGGGCTGACACCGGATGATATCAAGCTGAAGGCCGGTATTTTCGGCGCGGAGCCGTGGACGGAGGAAATGCGCCGGTCGATCGAAAAATCGCTCGGCATCAAGGCATACGATATCTTCGGTCTGACCGAGACCTCCGGCCCCGGCGTCGCATTTGAATGCGCAGAGCAGACCGGCATGCATATCAACGAGGACAACTTCATCCCGGAGATCATCGACCCGGAGACCGGTGAGGTGCTTCCGGAGGGCGCCGTCGGCGAGCTGGTGTTCACCAGCATCACAAAGGAGGCATTCCCGCTGCTCAGATACCGCACGCGCGACCTCTGCAAGCTGACCCGCGGCAAATGCTCCTGCGGCCGCACGCTCATTAAAATGTGCAAGCCGATGGGCAGAAGCGACGATATGATGATCATTCGCGGCGTCAATGTGTTCCCGTCGCAGATCGAAACAGTGCTGATTGAGCAGGGCTATTCGCCGAATTATCTCATCGAGGTTGACCGCAAGAATAACTCCGATACGCTCGATATCAGCGTCGAGATGAACGCAGACCAGTTCTCTGACAAGATGAAGGACATCCAGGACAAGGAGAAGCAGCTCGCAGGCGCGATCAAGACCATGCTCGGCATCAACCCGAAGGTGCATCTTGTCTCGCCCAAGTCGATCACCAGAAGCGAAGGAAAGGCGGTTCGTGTCATCGACAAACGCAAGCTGCATGACTGAAAGCTCAGGAGAAATCTGACATGAAAAAAAGAGTTCTGACATTGACTGCTGCTTTGGTATTGTGCGCCGGTGTGACCGGCTGCGGCAGTTCCGAGCCTACAGAAAGCAATAATAATGCTTCTGTCTCTAAAGAAGAAACATGGAAAGAAACCTATGTGAAACTGTTTGTAAATACCTCAGATGTCCGACAAGAACTGATCAATAATATGGATCAGGGTATACAAAATCAGATTAATAAAAGCATTTCGTATGATCCGATGCTGTTCTTTTTTCGTTTTTCAGATCATCTGTTTGAATATAACAGTCCTGTTTTCAGTAATGATAGCTCATATCAGAATGGTACAAATACTGAATTACTGTATGTTGACGGTGTCACTTATAGCGGCGAATATTCATTCAATGGCTCCTTACTAGAATTAAAGCATCAGCAGTATAAGAAAGATCATCGTTACTTTCAAACGATTCTAGCGCCTTCCACACGTGTAAAAGACAAAACTGAATCGAGTAACGAGTCTAAAGATAATGTCAGACAGGAAGGAATACTGAAAAAAGTAACTGATGGCGATATGGAAACAGAAACTTATATTTTCTCAGAATCAGGTGTTTCGTCAGTAGCAGACAGGAAAAGTGCAGGCCTTCAAAAGACTATGGAAGACGCCAATAACAGCAATAAAATTATATTAAAGTATTCCTTTTACCCTGACGATAAGGAACTATACGCTACCGTAATTCCAGAGCTACGTGATGACGGCATAATGGCACAATATACACTGTATAAAACCGGAAACTTTTTGTCCTGCGAAACATTCGGTATTTCAATCAACGGAACATATCAATCCGGTACTGAATTCGATTTTAAATACAATCCGATTCAGGAAATTCTTGAAAACCCAGATTCTACATATAATGACACGCATCCGGATACGACGCGAAGATTGTATCTGCAAATGGCATACCATCTACCGGAAGGATCGGAGAATTATGATACAACAGTCCATTTTTCAAACGGAAAATGGACATGGGTAAATTTCCAAAACCAGGAAATCAATACAGGCAGCTATCAGGAAAGCAAAACATACCCTGGCTTAATACTTATGTATTTAGACAATGATTCAAGACGCGATAGTTCTTCATTGGAATACTTCTGTCAGATGATCTATATTGCAGATGACGGAAAAGTTTACCTGCCCCTATATGTCCGAACAGAACTATGATGCCCAATAAAAAGGAGGATTCCCTCATGACCAACATTCAACAGATCTCGGTTTTCGTCGAAAACGAAACCGGTAAGCTCGCCGAGCTGACAAAGCTGATCGCCGGCGCGGGCATCGACCTGCGCTCGCTGAGCCTCGCAGATACCCGTGACTTCGGCATCCTGCGCATTATCGTCAACAAGCCGGAGGAAACCTGCACGCTGCTTTCCGAAAACGGCTGGACCTATAAGGTCACACCGGTAATCGGCGTCAAGGTGCCGGACCGTCCGGGCGGGGTCGCAGAGATTCTCGCCGCGCTCAGCGAGGCCGGCGTGAACGTCGAATACATGTATGCATTTGTCAACCGCACGCCGGGCGAGGCCGATACGATTTTCCGCGTCGATGACGCAGAAACAGCGCTCTCTGCACTCGCAGGCAGCGGCATCGCGGTGCTTTCCGCAGAGGAAGCATACGATATCTGACCGCGCATTATGCATCCCGCACAACTTTCACCGGCGATTTCTGCAATTTTGACAAAAATATTGTCTGAACTCTTGACAACGCCCGCCGGAAGTTGTATAATAATTATACAGACAGCTCTGTGCAGAAGCGTGAGAACGGTGAACCGGAGCTGATTCGATCAGCATTGCCGCAGGCGGTTTCTGACCCGGGCTGCCCGCGCGGATTGGAGTGTGTTTCATGGGAATCTTTGAGAAGTTTTCTGACATGGGGCGTGGCGTGAGCGAAAAGGTGTCCAATGCCTCGGAGGTCAGCAATCTCAAGCGCAAGATCCTTTATGAGGAGGAGCGTATCGTCGAGATTTTTGCCGATCTCGGAAAAAAGTACTACAAGAATCCGGATGAAGATCCGGCCGTTTTCCGTGCGCTGTGCGAGGATATTGATGCACGCCGCCGCCGCATCAAGAAGATGAAGTTCGAGCTGAATACGCTTCGCGGCTATAAAATGTGCCCGAAGTGCGATGCCGAGAACAGCGAGAAAAATATTTTCTGCGGCGTCTGCGGCGCCCGTCTTCCCGACCCGGAGGATGCGGATTTTACATCGCTCGAAGAAAACGATTACTACACCGAGACAAGCAATCAGTTCTTCAATGCCGACAGCACCGGCAATATCGGAATCTGATTCCGCACAAGCCATCATTCGGAGAGTCACGGCACGGCCGCGGCTCTCTTTTTTATTTTATGGGATTTCCGTGGGTTTTCTGTCTTTACGGGGTTGACAAGGCGCCGAAAATATGTTATAATGATTGCGTACAAAAAACAACTGTCCGTCCTGCACGGATGAACGGGGACAGGGAGGTCGTGCTGATATGTCCGATCACCAGAAAAACTGGGTCGTGGTGGATTCCGCAGTTCTGCCGGAGGTTATCCTCAAAACACTGACTGTTAAGCGCATGCTGGCTAACCGCGAGGAAAAAAGCTCTTCCGCCGCGTGCAGAGCAGTCGGAATCTCGCGGAGTGCGTTCTATAAATACCGCGATTCCGTTTTTGTCTATGAGGATCAGATGCGTGAGCATATCTTCACGGTCTATATGCTTCTGCATGATGAAGCGGGTGTGCTCTCCGGTGTGCTCCATGCACTGACGGATGCCGAAGCCAATGTGCTGACCCTGAACCAGAGCATTCCGGTTGACGGCGCCGCAACCGTGACGGTCACGTTCCGTCTGAAGGATGCAGCGCATATTTCAGCACTGTGCAGCGCACTGGCAGAACGCAAGGGCGTCGTCGAGGTACGGCTCCTTTCCGGTTCGTAAAAATCTGATAGAAATGAGGAAGGCTTCCGGATGGGAAGCCGCAGCAGGTATGAAAAAATTTGCAGTTTTAGGTTTTGGAACAGTCGGCTCCGGCGTTGTGGAGCTCTTTTACAGAAACAGAGCCAAGATCGAGGAAAAGGCAGGGGCGCCTATGGAGCTGGCTTATATTCTCGATCTTCGCGATTTCCCCGATTCTCCTTATGCAGAGAAATTCACCAAATCGCTCGATACGATTCTTGCGGATAAGGATATCACTGTTGTCGCGGAATGCATGGGCGGCGTAGAGCCGGCATTCTCCTATCTGATGCGCTGCCTTCAGAATGATATCAGCGTCGTAACTTCCAATAAGGAGCTGATTGCGGCAAAGGGTGCAGAGCTGCTTGCGGAAGCAAAGGCACATTCCTGCAACTGCTTCTTTGAGGCGAGCGTCGGCGGTGCCATTCCGATCATCCGGCCGCTTCACCGCTGCCTTGCTGCAAACGATTTCTCCGCGATCTACGGCATTCTGAACGGTACAACGAACTATATTCTCAATAAAATGCTGACCGACGGCATGACCTTTGCTGATGCGCTGGCGAAGGCGCAGAAGCATGGCTATGCCGAGCGCGAGCCGAGCGCCGATGTGGACGGTCACGATGCATGCCGCAAAATCTGCATTCTGGCTTCGCTGGCCTTCGGCAAGCATGTCTATCCGGAGAGTGTCTATACCAAGGGCATCCGCGAAATATCGCTGGAGGACGCCGCAGCAGCCGATGCACTGGACGGTGCAGTCAAGCTGATCGCCTCTGTGACGCGGCTTGCCGACGGACGGATTCTTCCGGCAGTCATGCCGATGTTTGTGCCGCATGAAAACCTGATGTCCCGTGTGGACGGCGTGTTCAACTGCGTAGAGGTCTGCGGTGATGCGATCGACCGGGCTTATTTTACCGGCCGCGGTGCAGGAAAATTCCCGACTGCGAGCGCGGTCATGGGCGATGTGATCGAGGCATCGAAGCATCATAAAACAGTTTTTTCGCAGTACTGGACGGATGCAGGAACGCAGGATTTCGTTGCCGGCATTGATGCGCTGGAGAGCGGCATGTTCATCCGCTTCAGCGAGGATGCCGATGCAGAGCAGGTGTTTACGGCAGTATCGGAGGCACTTCAGGCAAACGGCATCTCTGATGACACGCTTTCAGCTACGACAAATGCCTGCGTGATTCCGGAGAAAATGAACCGGACCACGCAGGACGCAGTGCTGAAGGCGCTCGCAGACAAGGGCTTTGCGGCGGCACACTGGATGCCGGTCATGGACGCATAAGAATCACGAACGGAGGGACAGAGCATCACTTGCTCTGTCCCTTTGTCATTTGGTGAACGATCTCAGCGGATTCAGAATGGATGGTGCAGCTTGCAGAGGCTCAGCACATATTGCATAGAAAAATACGATAATTGACAGGTGCAGTTTTTTTCATTATCCTATTGACAAGGTAGGAGATATGTGTTATAATACATACATAGCCTACAATACAAATAGGGATAATATGAAAGGATGAAGCATATGGCGTTACTGACAATCGAAAACCTGTCAGTTGCAATCGAAGACAAAGCACTTTTGCACGGCGTTTCCATGGAGGTCGGCAGCGGTGAGACACATGTCCTCATGGGCCCGAACGGCGCGGGAAAATCGACACTCGGCTTTACAGTCATGGGCAGTCCGGAGTACAAAGTCACCGGCGGCAAAATTCTGTTTGACGGCGCGGATATAACCGCTGAATCACCGGATAAACGTGCCAAACGCGGCATTTTCCTGTCGTTTCAGAATCCGGTCGAGATTCCGGGCATTACGCTCTCGGATTTTCTGCGCAGTGCGCTCGAACAGGTCGAAGGGGAGCGAATCAAGCTCTGGGCGTTCAAAAAGCAGCTCAAAGCCGCAATGGATGTGCTGCAAATGGACGCAGCTTATGCAGAGCGTGATCTGAATGTCGGATTCTCCGGCGGTGAGAAGAAAAAAGCGGAAATTTTGCAGCTTCTGATGCTGAAACCGCGGCTTGCAATTCTTGATGAAACCGATTCCGGCCTTGATGTGGATGCGGTGCGGACTGTCTCCGCCGGCATTGCGGCATACCGCGAAAGCTGCGGCGGTTCGCTGCTTATCATCACACACAACACCAAAATTCTGGAAGCACTGCAAATCGACCGTGCGCACATCATTGCGGACGGCAGAATCGTCAGAGAGGGCGGCGCAGAGCTGGTCGCAGAGATCAATGCAAACGGGTTTGAGCATCTGACCGGAAAGGGCGCAATATGAGACAAAAAACACAGGTCGCAGATATTGACCGTTCGCTGTACGATTTCCGGTATGATGAGGATGCGGCAGATTTTCTGAACAGCGGGATTACACCGGAGATTATTCGCGAAATATCAGAGGAAAAGAACGATCCGGAATGGATGCGGGAATTTCGTTTGAAATCGCTCGAAATTTATTCACGCATGAAAATGCCGGTATGGGGGCCGCCGGTTGACGGCCTTGATATGCGCAATATCGTCACATATATCCGTCCGAAATCGCGCATGAACACCGACTGGAACAATGTCCCGGCGCACATCAAGGAGACCTTCGAGCGGCTCGGCATCCCGCAGGCAGAACGCGAATCGCTGGCAGGTGTCGGCGCGCAGTATGACAGCGAGCTGGTGTACCACAATGTCCGCAAGGAGGTCGCGCAGTCCGGTGTCGTGTATACCGATCTCGAAAGCGCGATGCACGACCCGAAATATGCTGAGATCATCCGGATGCATTTCATGAAGCTCGTGCCGCCGGGAGATCACAAATTTGCAGCGCTGCACGGTGCGGTCTGGTCGGGCGGTTCGTTTGTATATGTGCCTGCCGGCGTGAAGCTCGAAATTCCGCTGCAATCCTATTTCCGGCTGAATGCGAAGGGCGCGGGACAGTTTGAGCATACGTTGATTATTCTCGAAGAAAACAGTGATCTGCACTTCATCGAGGGATGCTCCGCACCGAAATATTATGAAGCAGGACTGCACGCGGGCTGCGTGGAGCTGTATGTCGGAAAGGGCGCAAAACTGCGGTATTCGACGATCGAAAACTGGTCGAAGAATATGTATAATCTCAACACAAAACGCGCACTGGTTGAAGAGGGCGGCCGCATCGAATGGGTATCCGGCAGCTTCGGTTCTCATGTTTCCTACCTCTATCCGATGAGCATTCTGAACGGCCGCGGCGCTTCCGCAGAATTTACCGGCATTACCTTTGCGGGCGAGGGTCAGAATCTCGATACCGGTGCGAAAATCGTTCATAATGCGCCGGAAACCTCATCCCATATTGATACCAAATCCATCTCGAAAAGCGGGGGCATCAGCACATTCCGCAGTGCCGTGACCGTGCATGAAAATGCAGTCGGAAGCCGGTCGTCCGTGAGCTGTGAATCTTTGATGCTGGACGGTATTTCGCGATCGGATACGATTCCAGCAATGGATATCCGCACGGATAAATGTGATATCGGCCATGAAGCGAAAATCGGCAGAATCAGCGATGATGCAGTATTTTATCTGATGTCACGCGGGATGGACGAGCAGGCTGCGCGCGCGATGATCGTAAGCGGATTTGCAGGCAATGTCTCGAAGGAGCTGCCGCTGGAATACGCGGTGGAAATGAATAATCTCATCCGTCTGGAAATGACCGGGGCGGTCGGATAAGGAGGGCGTATGGCGGCAAAACAACTGAATCTGCTTCCGGCGCCGACGTTCTCATGGCTCGGCGTCAACGGAACAGAGCGGGAAATATATGACGATGTTGCGAATGAAATCACGGTTTCCGGATGTGAAGATCCGGTCAAGAGAATCACGGTGGATGCCTCTGCAAATGTAAAAGTCAGCGGCAGTCAGAATCCGCAGCTTGTTGTAATGCATATCAATGCTGAACATGCAGCGGTTCAGACTGCGGTTTGTGCAGGAGCGGGAGAAACAATTAAGCTCGTACAGATCGTTTCCGGCGGAACAAATATCCTGAAGCTCGATGCGGAGCTTGCAGATAATGCATCGCTGGAGCTGGTACAAATTTATTTGAATACAGCGGATGCTGTCAGCGGAGCTGAAATCCGGATGAACGGCAGGAAATCCGTATTTACGTCATATATCGGCTACAATCTAACGAATGACAATACGCTGGATATCAGCTTGAATATCGTGCAGAACGGAAAGAAATCTGAATCAAATACGACGGTCAGAGGTGTTCTGCGGGAACATGCAAAAAAGATATTCCGCGGTACAATCGACTTTCGGAACGGTGCGGTCGGTGCTTGCGGTACAGAGCAGGAAAATGTCCTGCTGCTGGATGAAACAGTCGTCAACAAAACGGTTCCCGTCATCCTCTGTGCGGAGGAGGATGTGGCCGGTTCACACGGTGCTACGATCGGACAAATTGATCCGAAGCACATCTTTTATATGCAGTCGCGCGGTATTCCGGAGGCGCAAATCTATGAATATCTTGCGCAGTCACAGCTCGGCAGCATTGTGCGGCAGATCGGCGATGCGGAAACGGAATCCGGGGTCAGCCGGATGCTGGGAAGGGAGACAGCGGATGAATAAACAGGACTTTCCGGTTTTCGCGGCGAATCCCGGTCTGGTTTATCTCGACAGCGCCGCGACCGCGCAGAAGCCGCAGTCTGTCATGGACGCAGTGCAGCACTATTATGCCGCGGAAAATGCGAATCCCATGCGCGGGCTTTACGGCCTGAGTGTTAAAGCAACTGATGCCTATGAAAATGCGCGCGAAGCTGTGCGGAATTTCATTCATGCAGGCAGCAGAAAAGAGATCATTTTCACGCGCAATGCAACGGAGAGTCTGAACCTTGTTGCATATAGCTGGGGCATGCAGAATTTGTGCGGCAGCGATGAAATTCTGATTGCTGTTTCCGAGCATCACAGCAATCTTGTTCCGTGGCAGATCGTTTCGCAGAGAACGGGAGCGAAGCTGCGGTTTCTGGAATGCGACAAATCCGGTTCATTTTCAGAAGAATCTCTGAAGAATGCTCTGACAATGCATACTAAAATCTTCGCGATTGCACAGATTTCAAATGTGTTCGGTGCATTGAATCCGATTGGAACATTTGCAGAAATCTGTCACAATAACGGCACATTGATCGTCTGCGACGGTACGCAGAGCGTCCCGCATATTCCGGTTGATGTGCAGGCGATACAGGTCGATTTCCTTGCATTTTCAGGGCACAAAATGTACGCGCCTATGGGCATCGGCGTACTGTACGGCAGGCGTGAGCTGCTTGAAAGCATGCCGCCGTTTTTGTCCGGCGGCGAGATGATCGAATATGTGCAGCGGGAATCCGCAGTATATGCTGAGCTTCCGCATAAATTTGAGGCGGGTACGGTCAATGTCGGCGGCGCAGTCGGTCTGCACGCAGCGATCGGCTTCATCAACGGGATCGGATTTGACCGGATTCAGCAGCATGAAAACCGGCTGGCCACACTTGCATTCGCGCAGATGCGTGATATTCCGGGCGTTCAGATCATCGGCTCATCAGATGCGGCAGCGCATCACGGGATTATTACCTTTACTGTGGACGGCGTGCATCCGCATGATATTGCGGCAATTTTTGATGCGGACGGTATTGCAATCCGCGCCGGACATCATTGTGCGCAGCCGCTGCATCAGTTTCTCGGTGTGCCGTCCACAGTCCGCATGAGCATCGGGCTTTACAATGATGAACAGGATATCGACCGGTTCATATCGACACTGAAAACCGTCAGGAGGCGAATGGGTTATGCCGGATAATTTTTACAATGATGTGCTGATTGACCACAATTTGCATCCGCAGCATTTGCATGAACTGCCCTGCGCAACATGTTCGCACGCTGGGGTCAATCCGAGCTGCGGCGACGAGATCACACTGCATTTGCAGCTTGAAAACGGGGTCGTGCAGAGCGGCTCTTACACCGGCGTCGGATGTGCGATTTCACAAGCATCTGCTGATATTATGCTTGATCTCATCATCGGACGCTCCAAGGAGAACGCACTGCATCTGGCGGAACTGTTCCGGAAAATGATCGCCGGTGAGATTACTGAACCAGAACTCGGTGAATTGGAAGAAGCGGGAGCTTTGCAGAATATTTCCAGAATGCCTGCGCGCGTAAAATGTGCCGTGCTTGCATGGAAAACGCTCGAACTGCTGCTGCATGAGAACAAATGACTGACAGGAGGCTGCTGTGAGATTTACAACGAAAGCAGAATACGGACTTGCCGCGCTTGCGGATATCGCGCTCCATTCCGGATGCGGCGAACGAATCACAACCGTTGAGATTGCGCAGCGGCAGCATATCTCTCATAAATATCTGGAGCAGATTCTGGTTCAGCTTCGGCAGGCGAATCTGATCCGTGCGGTCAAAGGACAAAAGGGCGGCTACCTGCTGCTGAAGCCCGCGTCCTGTATTTCGATCTCCGATGTACTGAATGCGCTTGACAGCAGTATTCTTGCGGATGCGCCTGAAATTGACTGTGAAAGCGATGTGCGGCGGAATATCAAGGAATGTCTGTGGGACAAAATGAACGGTGCGATGCGCGATTATACCGAGCACATGACGCTCGCTGAGCTGCTTGAAACCGGGCTTTGTCAGGATGACAGCGGTACCTATATTATATGAGCAGAAAGCGCGTGATTGTCGGAATGTCCGGCGGTGTGGACAGTGCCGTGACTGCGTATCTTTTGCAGGCTGCCGGATACGATGTGATCGGTGTGACACTGAAAACATGGGTCGGACTGAACGGAAAAGAGAGCAGATGCTGTGAAATCAGCGATGCGCAGGCTGTCTGCGATCAGCTCTGCATTCCGTATTATGTGCAGAATTGCCTGACGGCTTTTCACGCACAGGTTATCTGTCCGTTTGTACAGGAATATCTCAGCGGCAGGACGCCGAACCCGTGTATCCTCTGCAACCGTTCCGTCAAATGGACAGCACTGCTCGAAGCGGCTGATGCAATGCATGCGGATTATATTGCGACGGGGCATTATGCATCTGTCATACATTTGCCGAACGGTCGGCTCACGGTGCAGAAAGGGCAATACAGCCGGAAGGATCAGTCCTATATGCTCTGCCGGCTGACGCAGGAACAGCTTTTGCGAACCGTCATGCCGCTCGGAAAGCTCACGAAAGCAGAGGTGCGGGAGATTGCAAAAGCTGCCGGCATCACGGTTGCAGAAAAAGCGGATTCGCAGGAGATCTGCTTTGTGCCGGACGGAAACTATGCAGATTTCATCGAGGAACATGCGCAGCAGCCTTTGCCGCAGGACGGCTTCTTTTCAGATGAAACAGGTGCATTGCTCGGCAGACATCACGGAATTTACAGGTATACGGTCGGGCAGCGCAGAGGCCTCGGCATTGCAGCCGGAAAGCCGGTATATGTCACGAAAATTGATGCAGAGTCCAATCAGATCATTCTCGGAGATGCCGTTGCGCTGCTGTCGCGCGAGATTGTTTGCGATGATCTGTGCTTTATGGGCATTCCGGAATTGCAGCCCGGTGTGCCGCTCGAAGCAGATGTGAAAATCCGGTATCATCACACTGCACAGTCTGCTGTTTGCAGCTTGCAGAATGACGGCAGACTGCGTATACGGTTTCGGGAGCCTGTCAGGGCAGCGGCGCCGGGACAGTCTGCGGTCGTATATGACAGCGCCGGCCGGATCCTTTGCAGCGGAATCATACGATTGTAACAAAAAGCCGCGCGCCTGCGTGAAAAATACGCAGGTGCGCGGCTGTCATATATAAGCAAGTGAGGGGAATCGAACCCCCGACCTCAGCTTGGGAAGCTGATGTTTTACCATTAAACTACACTTGCGATAAAAACACCCTCATACAAGCTGTATGAGGGAGTTGGTGCGGATAAGAGGACTTGAACCTCCATGAAATTGCTTTCACATGGACCTGAACCATGCGCGTCTGCCAATTCCGCCATATCCGCAAATTCTGTCGCATCCGGAGCATCTCTCTTACGACTTTGTCATTATATCATATTTCTGCTTGTTTGTCAACCCCTTTTCGCAAATTTTTCAAAAAGTTTTTTTGCATTTTTCGTAAAAGTATGTTATAATAGACTCAAACCATGAAACAGGGAGTGAATCACCGCTGAAATGATGATTTATCTTGATTCTGCGGCAACAACCAAGCCCTCGGCTGGCTGCATTGCCGCGATGACGGAAGCGATGGCGAATCACTGGGGCAACCCTTCCTCTCTGCACAAAATCGGACTGAATGCGCAGCTATGCATGGAGCATGCACGGAAGCAGCTTGCAGCGGCACTTGACTGTGAGGCATCCGCGCTGACATTCACCTCCGGTGCGACAGAGAGCAGCCATCTTGCGATCCGGGGCGCTGCGGCTGTATACGGCAGACGGCGCAGACGGGTCATTACCACAACAGTTGAGCATGCGTCCGTGCGCGGCGCATTTGATTTGCTGGAGGAGCAGGGCTTCGAGGTCGTGCGGATTGCACCGGATGCGGACGGCATCCTGCGTGCGGAAACGGTCGCAGCGGCAGTCGATGAGAATACCTGTCTTGTCAGCATGATGCTCGTGAATAACGAGACCGGTTCGGTATTGCCGGTACAGCGAGCCTTTGCAATGATTGCGCGGGAACACCGCGATGTCATAAAGCACTGCGATGCGGTACAGGGCTTTCTGAAGCTGCCGGTCAATCCGCAAAAGCTCGGTGCTGATCTTCTGACGGTCAGCGGACACAAGGTACATGCCTGCAAGGGCGTCGGTGCGCTGTACCATAAAAAAGGAATCCGACTGAAGCCGCTCTGGAAGGGCGGCGAGCAGGAGGGCACACTGCGCCCCGGAACGGAATCTGTCCCGCTGATTGCGGGCTTCGGTGCGGCGGTGCAGGAGCTCCGCGGGACAGTCGCGGAGCGCGCGGCATATGTCGGGAGCCTTCGGTCTGCGCTGATCGGGCAGCTCAGCAGCATGCCGGATGTGCGCATCAATTCTCCCGCAGACGGCAGCCCGTATATCCTGAGTTTTTCGGTGAAGGGGCTGCGGTCGGAAACGATGCTGCACTTCCTCTCTGAAAAGGGCATATCTGTTTCGAGCGGCTCGGCATGCTCGAAAGGAAAGCAGAGCGGTGTGCTGGAGCAGTTCGGTGTGAAGCCCGATCTTGCGGACAGCACCCTGCGCGTGAGCTTCTGTGCGGACAATCGGCCGGAGGACATCACCGTGCTTTGTGAAGCCCTGCGGGAAGCGCAGGCAAGACTGGTACATAAGCGCTGACTGACAACAAAGGGGGTTCTCCGCGATGAAAAGTAAAGTAAACGATATTCTGCATTTACTTTTTTCCATCGGTATTATCGCCGAAGCATGGCATTTGAAATGGCGCGGGGAGCATCCGCGTGAAATGAAGGACCCTGCGGAAACAGAAGCGGAAATCTGCTCGGTACAGTTCCGGAAAAGATGGTTCTGGTCGCCGAAGGAAAGCGCCCGCGTGACAATCAATGCAAAGTACACAAGAGAAAACGGGAAGCAGGTAACCGGTCAGCTCAAAACTTATCCGGTTCGTTCACAGGTTGAGATGTATGCGCCGGAGCTGCTCTATCAGGGTACAAAGGTGCAGATCCGATATGACCGGAAGCGCAGTCATTTTTTCAATCCGTATTTTTGTTTTGCGGATCCGCGCTATGCGGTACCGGAGGTGTCCGGTGAACCGCGAAAGGTCAGAATCAGTTATGTTACGCTGATACTGCTCTCGCTGCTGATTCTTTTGCTGTCGGCAGGGATGATTTACCTTGATTATTTTGTTGACTGACAGGATTGAAGGAGGTGCGGCACAGTGATCCGACACTATCAGCCGGACGATCTGCGCGGATGTGCAGAGGTATTCCGCGATGCATTCGCGGAAGAACCGTGGAAAGAGAACTGGAGCATTCAGCTCGCGGAGACAAGAATCTCGGAGCTGATGAATACGCCGCTGTCGGTCGGCTTTGTCTATGAGGAAGCCGGGACGGTTTACGGCGTTGCTGCCGGCAGAGCCGTCACCTACCTGTACGGACGCGAATACGTGATCGACGAATTCTGCATGTCGCCGCAGGTGCAGGGCAGGGGAATCGGCAGCGAGATGCTCCGGCATATCATGGACGAAATGTCGGCACGCGGTTTTGCAGCGGTTGTTCTGCAAACAACAAAAGGATTTCCGAGTGAGCGGTTCTACCGGAAGAACGGCTTTGTGCAGAGTCCTGATATGATCACGATGTATCACAAGCTGAACAATGCGTGATCCCCTATACTATTATATATAATATGAGGAATTGACAATGAGAGAGATCATTCTTGTTAAATACGGAGAAATGGCACTGAAGGGACTGAACCGCAGTTCCTTTGAAGATGTGCTGCTGCGGAATATTCGTTACCGCCTGAAGCAGATCGGAAAATTCTCCTATACGAAAGCGCAGTCCACGATCTATATTACGCCCGAAGCAGAAACCGATGAAGCATGCGATGAGCTGCTGTCGGCTGCCATGCCGCGGCTGAAAAAGGTGTTCGGCATTGCAGCACTGGCACGGGCACTGACCTGCGAGAAGGACTGGGCAGATATCAC
>JAFXZM010000009.1 GCA_017541275.1 Oscillospiraceae bacterium
ATGCTCTTTGAGCTTGATGAGCATTACCCGATCAGCATTGAGGACTGCGAGGACGAGGACGGCAACAAACGAAAGGGCATCGTTTTCGGCTCTATCCTGATGACTGACCTCCTTTCTGAGTGGCAGAGACGAAAAAAAGACCTTGCTGACGGTAAGATCAGCAAGGCCGAATATACAGAATGGAAGCTTAACTGGCCGAAAACGACCGATGACTGCGGAAAGCATGAGCCTGCGAAAGAGTGGCTTCGTCGCCCTTAAATCCTGTGGCGACATACCCTCGTCCTCGGACAGCATCCTGTCTCGGACTCGGGCACCTATAAGCCACTTGAACCGCAGAATAATTCCGCTTAGCTCCCTGTTATCAAATTGTTATCACTGAGATTTTGAGACTTCGGAAATGGCGTATCTACGCCGTTTCCGAGGTCTTGTTTATTATTCCCACTCAATCGTAGCCGAGGGTTTGGGCGTGAGATCAAAAAGGACGCGGTTGACATTTTCGACCTCAGCGGTAATGCGGGCTGTGATATGCTGAAGCAGCTCGAAGGGGACGTTTTCGACCGTTGCGGTCATGGCGTCAGTGGTGTTGACGGCACGGATGATGACCGGGTACGCGAAGGTACGCTTGCCGTTTTTGACGCCGACGGACTTAAAATCCGGGACGGCGGTGAAATACTGCCAGACCTTGCCTTCGAGACCGTTCTTAGCAAATTCTTCGCGCAGGATCGCATCGCTTTCGCGGACAGCTTCCAGACGGTCGCGGGTAATTGCACCGAGGCAGCGCACGCCGAGGCCGGGGCCGGGGAACGGCTGACGATAGACCATATTATCCGGCAGGCCGAGAGTCTTGCCGACCACACGGACTTCATCCTTGAACAGCAGCTTGATCGGCTCAACGAGTTCAAACTGCATGTCCTCCGGCAGACCGCCGACATTGTGATGAGCCTTCACGCCGTCGCTTTCGAGGATATCGGGATAGATTGTGCCCTGCGCGAGAAACTCGATGCCGTCGAGCTTTCTTGCTTCTTCCTCAAAAACGCGGATGAATTCAGCGCCGATAATTTTGCGCTTTTTTTCCGGTTCTGCAACGCCTGCGAGCTTGTCGAGGAAGCGGTCAACAGCATCGACATAGACGAGATTTGCGTTCATACGGTTACGGAACACTTCAACGACCTGTTCGGGCTCGCCCTTGCGCAGGAGACCGTGATTGACATGCACGCAGACAAGCTGCTGGCCGACAGCCTTGATGAGCAGGGCAGCGACAACGGAGCTGTCCACGCCGCCGGACAGTGCGAGCAGCACCTTTTTGTCGCCGATCTGAGCGCGCAGCTCTTTGATCTGCTCGTCGATAAATGCCTGCGCAAGCGCTTCCGTCGTGATGCGTTCCATGGATTCGGGTCTGACATTCGTACTCATAAACATCCTCCTTACTCTTGACCGGTTGATCCGGTATAATATAATTATAGCATAAGAAACGAAAAAGTGCAATAGGTGAAAGCGCTTGGGGCACGGCAACAGCATGAACTTTTTATGTGGTATCTGCGATGCATTTATAATGAGGCTCTCGCACGCTTCGTTATGAGTTTGCACCGCAAACTCACTCAAATCCGCCGGAGGCACCATATAGAAGAAAATGCTGTTGCCGTGCGGCTTTGTGCGGTATTGCTTGACGAAATGCCCTGTTTCGTGGTACAATAGAAGCATCAAACCAGAAAGGGAGCCTGCTCATGAAACTACTGATCGTAGACGGAAACAGCATTCTGAACCGAGCTTATTACGGCGTGAAGCCGCTGACGAACCGGAACGGCATCTTTACGAATGCGATTTACGGCTTTTTCAATATTTTGTTCAAGGCGATCGACGACACCGCGCCGACGGATGTGATTGTCGCATTTGACCGCAGGGAGCCGACCTTCCGGCACAAGGCGGATGCATCCTACAAGGCAAACCGCAAGGGCATGCCGGAGGAGCTTGCGCAGCAGATGCCCTACACCAAACAGATTCTCGAAGCGCTGGGATATCCGGTCGTGACCTGTGCGGGCTGGGAGGCCGATGACATTCTCGGCACGCTCTCAGCGGTATCCGCGGAGGCAGGGGCAGACTGCGTGATTCTGACGGGCGACCGCGATAATCTTCAGCTCATCAATGACCGCGTGACTGTTCGGCTTGCGACAAACAGGGAGCCGGTGCTGTATGATGAAGCAAAATTTCAGGCGGACTACGGTTTCCCGCCAAAGGGTCTGATCGACCTGAAAGCGCTCATGGGCGATTCCTCCGACAACATCAAGGGTGTCGCAGGCATCGGCGAAAAGACGGCCAAATCGCTGATTCAGGAATACGGCAGCATTGAGGCGCTGTATGAGGCACTTCCGGAAGCGCAGCTCACACCGTCTGTCCGGCGCAAGCTGGAAAGCGGCGAGGAGGATGCGAAGCACAGCAAATGGCTCGCGACGATCGTGATCGACGCGCCGGTTTCGCATAATCTGTCTGATTATGCGAGAAAGCCGCAGGACAGCGAAACGCTTTCCGCGGTTCTGACCGATCTGGAGCTGCACAAGCTGATGCAGCGCCTGAACGTGCAGCCCTCCGCGCAGCCGGTGCAGCCGGCAGCGGGTGAAAAGCCGGCGGTCAGACCGGCAGAGCCCGTGAAGATCACGCCGGCGGAAGCGGATGCGATCTGCGGCAGTCAGACGCCGGTTGATTTTCTGTATCATGACAATGTGCTGTATGCCGCATGGGACGGCAAATGCGGGCGTGTGACCGATGCTGCGCAGATCTTCCGTATTCTTACGAGCGAAGCGCCCAAGCGCAGCTTTGATGCAAAACCGGTCTACCGCATGTGCATGGCACAGAACGACACGATTCACAATCTGACGCTGGACGGCGCAATCTGCGGCTATCTGCTGAATCCCTCGGCATCGGAATACAGCATCCGCAATCTCTGTGCGGACATGAAGATTCCGTTTCCGGAGGAAGCGGGTGAATATGCGGAGATCGCGGTGCTGCCGGCGCTGTCCGATGCATTGGAGCAGCAGGTCATTGCACAGGGCATGGAATCTCTGCTGCGTGATATTGAGATGCCGCTGATCGAGGTGCTGGCGGATATGGAGCATACCGGCGTGCGGGTCGATGCAGACGGCGTGCGTGCCTTCGGCGGCCGACTGGAATCCGAGATCGGCGGTCTGCAAGCGCGCATTTATGAGCTGGCCGGCAAAGAATTCAACATACTCTCGCCCAAGCAGCTCGGTGTGATTCTGTTTGAGGAGCTGGCGCTGCCGGCGGGAAAGAAGACCAAAACGGGCTGGTCAACCAATGCCGAGGTGCTGGAAGGGCTGCGCGGGCAGCACCCGATCGTCGATCTTGTGCTGCAATACCGGCAGCTCACAAAGCTGAACTCGACCTATGTAGAGGGTTTGCTGAAAACCGTCGCGCCGGACGGCCGCATCCACACCTGCTTCCGCCAGACGGAAACGCGCACAGGCCGCATTTCCTCGACGGAGCCGAATTTGCAGAATATCCCGGTGCGGACTGCGCTGGGACGCGAAATGCGCAAATTTTTCATTGCGGCAGAGGGGCACACTCTGCTTGATGCCGACTACAGCCAGATTGAGCTGCGTCTGGTCGCGCATCTCTGCGGTGACGAAAACATGCGCCGCACCTTTGCGGAGAATCTCGACATTCACCGGATGACCGCCGCGCAGGTATTCAATATGCCGGAGGATATGGTGACAAAGGAAATGCGAAGCGCGGCAAAGGCGGTCAATTTCGGCATTCTGTACGGCATCGGCGCATTTTCACTCTCGAAGGATATCGGCGTATCGGTTGCGAAGGCAGACCGTTATATCAAGGATTATCTGCATTCATTCCCGAATGTCGAGCAATTCATGAATGAAACCGTTGCAAATGCGAAAGAAACAGGCTATGTCACGACGCTGTTCGGGCGCAAGCGCTTTGTGCCGGAGCTTCGCGCGTCGAATAAAATGGTGCAGGCAGCGGGGCGCCGCATCGCAATGAACACGCCGGTACAGGGCACTGCCGCCGACATCATCAAGGCGGCGATGGTACGTGTATGGCGGCGTCTGCGGGAGGAGGTTCCGGCGGCAAAGCTGATTTTGCAGATACACGACGAGCTGATTGTCGAAGCGCCGTTTGCCGATGCAGACAGAGCAGCTGAAATCCTGCACACGGAAATGGAGCAGGCCTGTACGCTGTCGGTGCCGCTGACGGCGGAGGTGCAGGAGGGCACGAGCTGGTATGACGCAAAGGGCTGACCGCAGCATTGAGCTGTTCTCTCCCGACAATATTCACAGCGTCGCGGAGCTGGCAGCGGCATGCTTCAGTACCCCGTGGTCGGAGGCGATCTATCGCCGGGAGCTGGAAAATCCGCAGTCTGTGGGCTTTGTCTGCATGGCCGGAGGTGCGGCGGCGGGCTTCATCCACTGTAATTTTGTGCTGGACGAGCTGACGCTGAATACGCTCTGTGTTGCGGAGCAATACCGCAGACAGGGCATCGCAAGAGCCCTCTGGGCGGCAGTGACGGACATGATGCGCGGGGTATGCAGCGTGTGTTATTTAGAGGTGCGCGAGAGCAATCTTCCCGCCCGCACGCTTTATGAATCACTCGGCTTTGTGCAGAACGGCTATCGTCCGCGCTATTATTCGCAGCCGGACGAAGCCGCCGTTCTGATGCAGTGCAGCATATGATAGTTTTACAAATTGTTCACACACTTTCACTGATTTTTTGATATAATTTAATCAGAAACATTGAACCGGCGCATCCGGATGCAAAGGAAGTGAATGAAATGTACGGACCGCAGGACCCGAATGATTCGTATACGGTGCAGCAATCCGCAGTCGATCAGAAAACGATTGCCGCAGCGCCGGTGTATTACGACAATGAAATGCTGACGCCGGTGCAGCCGCAGCCTGCACCGGCAGAGAAGCGCCGCTATCCGAAATGGGTGCGGCCGGTCATGATTGGCCTGATCGTGCTGATTCTGCTGGAGATGATCGCTGCACTGCTGTTGTATACGCATACGATCTGCATTCACAAATGGCAGGATGCGACCTGTCAGGCGCCGCGCACCTGCTCCCGCTGCGGAAAAACAGAGGGCGGGCCTGCGTCGCACCGCTGGCTGCCGGCGACCTGCTCTGCACCGGCGACCTGCGAGGTCTGCGGTGAAACGAGCGGAGCCTGTCTGCCGCATACATGGCAGGCAGCAGACTGCACGCAGCCGAAAACATGTGCGGTCTGCGGCATGACGGAAGGGACTGCGCTGGGTCATCAGTGGTCGGCCGCCGACTGTGAAACGCCGCGCTTCTGCAAAATCTGCCGTGCATCAGACGGAGAACCGCTCGGACATGACTGGGCGGATGCGGACTGCACGCATCCGCGCACATGCCGGAGATGCGGCAAAACCGAGGGCAGTCCGCTGGAGCATCAATGGCTTGCGGCAACGCCGAAATCGCCGGAGACCTGTTCTGTATGCGGCGCGAAACGCGGTGCAGCGCTGGCAGTAACGCTGTACGGAAACGGCTATGTCCAGACGCGCACCGGCTCCCCGCTGAATCTGCGGGAGACAGCCTCAACGGACGGCAAGGTCGTGGCGACCATTCCGCAGCATACGAATCTCGATCTGTACTATTTCGGCCGTGATGACTGGTATTTTGTCTATTATAAGACCTATTCGGGTTATGTCAGTGCATCTTACATTCAGCTTGGTTATTATGAGGAAGCGGCCGGACATGATGAATTTATGTACGGGTATGTCAAAACGAAGGGCGGAAAGCTGAATCTGCGTGCTTCGACAAGCACAAATTCCAAATCACTCGCGATGATTCCGAACGGTACGGATCTGGTGCTGTACTGGCGGGACGGTGACTGGTATTACACCGAATACAATGGAGAATACGGATTTGTCAGCGCAAAATATATCGTACTGTACTGATAAACGAAAGAGGAGAAGCCTTATGCCGGTACTCATATAGAAGTTTTGCCCCGAAGCGTTTCACAAAAGCGCTTCGGGGCATTGTTTTTTATACTGGTGCTATAATAAATCAGAATTTGCGGGTATAACTTCTCCCAATTTACTCCATTCGATCACATGTGTCATTTCTCCCCACGAAACGGGGGTGACAACCCAAGGGGACAGGGGGAAACTCGCAAGCTCGCATTCCCCCTATCCCCTTAGGTTTTCGCCCCCGTGCCCCCGCTTTCCTGATCCCTTGACCCCCTATGCTCCGCAAACCTTTAGAAATGCAGTGAACAAAGAAAACGCGGAGCTTAGAGAGGAGAGAATAAGGAAAGAGGGAGCGCGAGGGGGAGAACCTTAAGGAGAGGGGAGAATGAGTGACCGCAGGGAGCGATCTTCCCTCTCCTTGTGGTTCTTCCCCTCGCATTTGCGCCCCGCGCCCAGCGAAAATAAACGATAGGACACCGGATAAAGAGAAGATGACAAAAACAATCTGCTTCTAAATTCCGATTTA
>JAFXZM010000010.1 GCA_017541275.1 Oscillospiraceae bacterium
AGATGCAGTCGGCGCCTCCGATGCTCCGCGCACCGCAGAAGGATCATACATGCCCTGCTTTCTGGCAGGGCTCGGCGCAGCAAGAATGCTTGCTGCCGCACAGCAGATTCCGGTTCATGTGGCCTCGCATCAGATGGGGCATATCCTTGCGGCACTTTACTCCGCAGAATGCCTCTCATGGCTGGACAGACCCGCAGCACCCTTTCTCGCATTCCATGTCAGCGGCGGTACGACCGACTGCGTGAAATGTACGCCCGATGAAAGCGCCGTCCTGAAAATCGAGCCGGTTTCGGCCTCGCTTGACCTGAAGGCCGGACAGGCCGTTGACCGCGTCGGGCTGATGCTCGGACTGAAATTTCCCTGCGGCCCGGCACTGGAACAGCTTGCCATGCAGAGCGATTCGCGTGCGCATATGCGCGTCACGCTCAGGGACGGCTGCTGCTCACTCTCAGGACTGCAAAACCAGTGTGCGGCTATGCTGAAAAAGGGTGTATCTGCACCGGATATCGCCAAATACTGCCTGAATTCCGTTTCAGCGGTTCTGACGGAAATGACCAGAGCTGCGGCAGCCTCGCAGGGTGATCTGCCTGTGCTGTTCGCGGGCGGAGTTCTGTCGGACAGGCTGATTCAGGATGACCTGAAGCGGCTCCCGCTGCAAACAGCTTTCGCCGAGCCCGCTTTTTCAAGCGACAATGCCGCCGGCATCGCAGTTTATGCTGCGAGAAGGGAGATGCAGAAATGAGTATTCTTTCAGTCAGTCAGCTGAACCGCTATGTCGCGTTTCTGCTGAAGGAGGATGCCCATCTGCGCTCGGTTCTGCTGCGCGGAGAGATCGCCAATTTCACCCGCAATTTCCGTTCCGGCCACTGCTATTTCAGCCTGCGCGATGCGGAAGCCTCCGTAAAGGCAGTTATGTTCCGCTCCAATGCGGACAGGCTGCGGTATCAGCCGGAAAACGGCATGCATGTCATCGTACAGGGAACCGTCACGCTGTATGAGCGCGACGGCGCCTATCAGATCATTATTACCGATATGCAGCCCGACGGCATCGGCGCACAGGCGCTTGCATTACAGCAGCGCCGTGAAAAGCTCGCAAAGCTGGGCTATTTCGCACCGGAGCATAAGCGTCCGCTGCCGCCCATGCCGCAGAAAATCGGCATCGTTACCTCACGCAGCGGCGCGGCTTTGCAGGATATGCTGCAAATTCTGCGGCGGAGATACCCGATCGGCCGCGTGTGCATCTATCCGGCACTTGTTCAGGGCGAACAGGCTCCCGCCTCCATTGCAGACGCACTGCGGACTGCCGGCTCTGACGGCTGCGACGTCATTCTCATGGGACGCGGCGGCGGCTCAAATGAGGACCTCTCGGCCTTTCAGTCGGAGGAGGTCGCGCATGCCGTGTATCACTCCCCTGTCCCGGTCGTCAGCGCCGTCGGTCACGAGACCGATCACTGCATTGCAGATGAGGTTGCCGATCTGCGCGCGCCGACGCCCTCTGCGGCCGCCGAGCTCAGTGTTCCCGATCTCAGCGAACTGCGGCAGCAGCTTCAGAAGCTGTCTGCCCGGCTTGATTTCGCAGCGAATGCGGCACTGCAATCGAAAGCACACGCTCTGACGGAGCTGGTCTTCCGGCTGGAGCGGCAGTCTCTCCGCGGGCGCATCGCTGCGCAGGAGACCGCACTGCATGTGCAGACACACAGGCTGCATGACGCAGTCCGTGCGGTTCTGCGGCAAAATGAGCAGAAATGGACACTGACTGCCGAGAAGCTCGAAGCAGTCAGCCCGGTCGCGATCCTCAGGCGCGGATATGCACTGGTCTACCGTGCGGACGGGCTGGTTCGCAGCGCCGGTGCAGTGCAGCCCGGCGACCGGCTCTCAATCCGGCTTGCGGAGGGCAGCATCACCGCAGAGGTCAGGGACATCTGCACGAATGATATCGACCAAACAGGAGCACCATCATGAAATTTGAAGAAGGAATGCATCAGCTTGCGGAGATCACTGCAAAGCTCGAAGCCGGCGGCCTGCCGCTGGAGGAGGCTGTCGCACTGTACGGAGAGGGCGCCAAGCTCGCCGCCGCCTGCCGTCAGGAGCTCGACCGCGCAAAGCTGACCGTAGAGGAATATGAACGGAGCACCGGCGCCGTTGATGACACCGGAAGCCCCGCCGCGGTAAATATCAGTAATACAGAGGAGGACTGCGGTACAGAGAAATAATCCGCAGTCACGGAGAACACGATGAACAGAGAACGTCAATACACCCTGCACAAAGCGGTCACGCTCAGTGAGCTGAAGCTGCCGGAGGAGCTTTCGGAGCTTTCAGTCCCGCAGTGTTACGCGCTGTGCGATGAAATACGAAATCTGCTGATCCGGACAGTCCTGAAAACCGGCGGTCATCTTTCCTCCAATCTCGGAGTTGTCGAACTGACGCTTGCCATTCATCGGAATTTCGATTCCCCGAAGGACAGGATCGTCTGGGACGTCGGACATCAGGCTTATGTTCATAAGATTCTGACCGGACGCGCAGATCTGCTCCCGACGCTGCGTCAGGAGAACGGGCTTGCCGGTTTCCCCAAGCCGTCTGAATCCAAGCACGATACGTTTATCACAGGACACAGCAGCACAGCTCTTTCTGCGGCTTTCGGCATGGCAGAGGCTATGCGGCTTTCCGGCCATGCAGATCATTTTGCTGTCGCTGTCGTCGGCGACGGCGCCATGACCGGCGGCATGTTCTATGAGGGGCTGAATAATGCCGGAAAAACAAAGGCAAATCTCATTGTCATCCTCAATGACAATAATCAGGCAATCTCCAAAAATGTCGGCGCAATCGCAAAATATCTCTCGAAGATCCGCCGCAAAACCGACTATGTCCGCACAAAATGGACGGTAGAGCGCGTAATCGGAAAAGCACCGGCAATCGGCACAAAGCTCGTCAGCTCCCTGAAGAATACCAAGGACCGCCTGCGCAGAAATATCATTCAGACAACAATCTTCGAGGATATGGGCTTTGTTTATCTGGGGCCGGTTGACGGACACGATATCGAAGCGCTTGACGAAACACTTGCAGTCGCCAAGAGCTATCACAGACCCGTCGTGGTGCATGTGCAGACGATCAAGGGCAAGGGCTATGCCCCCGCGGAGGAAAATCCCGGCGAATATCACGGCGTGCCGCGGCATGCGCAGCAGCCGGACGAAATCGCCAAGATCGACCTCGATGCCCGCGATCCGGAGCTTTCGATCGACGAATGCTTTTCGACCGTTTTCGGCAAGGCGCTGACCGAATATGCCGATACTGACAAACAGATCTGCGCCGTTACCGCAGCCATGAAATACGGCACCGGATTGCAATTCTTCTCTGCGGCGCATCCGGAGCGGTTTTATGACACCGGCATCGCAGAGCAGCATGCCGCAACCTTCTGCGCATCGCTCGCATCCATGGGGATGCGCCCCGTTTTTGCCGTATATTCGACATTTTTGCAGCGTGCCTTCGATCAGCTTATGCATGATACCGCTATCGCCGATCTGCATGTTGTGCTCGGCGTTGACCGTGCCGGTCTGGTCGGTGAGGACGGTGAAACACATCAGGGCATCTTTGATATCCCGATGCTGACTGCCATTCCGAACTGCAAAATCTATTCGCCCGCAACGTATGCGGAGCTGAAGCTGTGTCTCGATTCCGCACTGTACCGCGATCGCTCCGTTTCTGCTGTCAGATATCCGCGCGGACAGGAGGAACCGGATTTCCCGATCGCTCCGGATATCAGATATACGCATCTTGCCGGCTCCGGCGTGCTGCTCATCACCTACGGCAGAATTGCCGGCGAGGCGTTCAGAGCCGCAGAGCAGCTCAGACAGGAGGGAATCCCCTGCGGCCTGCTGAAGCTCACAACCGTGTTCCCGATTGCCGATGAGATCGTACAGATCGCGATGCAGTACGACAAGGTCTGCTTCTTTGAGGAGAGCAGCAGGAGCGGCGGCATCGGCGAAAAATTAGCGCTGATGCTGCTGCACGGCGATTACCGCGGACAATACCGATGTCATGCGATTGACGGCTTTGTACCGCAGGCTATGATCGAAGCAAGCCTTGAAAAATATGGCTTTACCGCCCGTCAGATGATAAAACGGGTCAGGGAGCTGCTGAAATGAGCCGCCGGCTGGATGCCGAGCTTGTCGCACGCGGCCTCTGCGAAACGCGGAACCGTGCGCAGACTTTGATTGCGGAGGGACATGTTACGCGCAACGGAGCAGTCTGCATGAAGGCCTCGCAGCAGGTCGCGGATACTGATACACTCCGTGTGACAGAACCGCTTCCGTTCGTCGGGCGCGGCGGCTATAAGCTCAGCTATGCGCTGGCGGAATTCAGAATCATCCTGACCGGTCTGCACTGCCTCGATATCGGCGCCTCCACGGGCGGCTTTACGGACTGCATGCTTCAGAACGGCGCTGCCTCCGTGCTGGCCGTGGATGTCGGGCATGACCAGCTTGCTGCGGCACTGCGGAATGACCCCCGCGTGACAGCCATGGAGGGAACCGATCTGCGTGAGCTTCCGCCGGATTCCGCCGGACTGCCTGCCGATTTTGCCGCGTGCGATGTTTCGTTTATTTCGCTGAAGCAGATCATTCCGCTGCTTCCGCCGCTGCTGACTGCGCAGGGAACAGCAGTTTTGCTGGTCAAGCCGCAGTTTGAGGCCGGCAGAGCCGCGCTGAATAAGCACGGTGTCGTCCGGGATGAAAAAGTCCGGCAGCGGGTTCTGCGGGAAATTCGGGACTGCGCCGCACAGAACGGTCTGCTCCCGGAGGCGGACTGCGAATCACCGGTCAAAGGCGGCAGCGGAAATACCGAGTATCTGCTTTTCCTCAGAAAAATCGCAAACAATGCTTGATATAAAGGAAAATGCGCCATGAAATATGTTCTTTTTCCGAATCTCTCCAAGCGGGATGCCTTCCGCACAACCGCTGAGGCCGCCCGCCGGCTGCTGCAAACCGGCGCCGCGGTCTGCATGGAGGAAGCGAATGCCGCAAGGTTTTCCGACATCGCCGGCATCCGCTTTCTGCCGGAGCAGCAGCTTCTGCAAAATGCCGACTTTGCTCTCGCTGTCGGCGGCGACGGCACGATTCTGCAATGCGCAAAAAAGCTCCTGCACGATGCCGAAGATCATCACAAAAAGCCCGTAAAGCTCGTCGGCATCAATACCGGAACACTCGGATTTCTGGCTGCTTTTGAAGCCGATGAGCTGGATATGCTCGGCAGGCTCGGCACCAGACAGTACGAAATCAGCGAACGAATGCTGCTGCAAACCACAATCCGCGACGGCGCGCATGACGGTACTGTCACCCATGCGCTGAATGATATCTTCGCCTCCCGTCTGAACGGAAAAATCTGCGATTTCACCGTTTCTGTCGATGACAAGCAGATCGGTGTCTACCGCGCAGACGGCATCATTTTTTCCACGCCGACCGGCTCCACTGCCTATGCGCTTTCCGCCGGCGGCCCTGTAATCGAACCCGATCTCGCCCTCATTGAGATGAATCTCATCTGCCCGCATTCGCTCTTTGCACGCCCTATGCTGTTTGCGCCGCAGAGAAGCATCCGCGTGACCTACCGCGGCGTCGGAAACGGCGGACTGACTGTTCATATTGACGGCACACAGTCTGCGGTGCTGCATAATGCACAGTCCTTCTCCGTAACCCGCTCTGCCTATTCCATGCCGTTTGTGAACTGCAAGGGGCATGCATTCTATGATGCACTCAGAGGAAAGCTGATGCAGCCGCTCAAGGCACTTGACGAATAAACCCGCGCAGGCCCGCTCCAGACGGGATCCCGCGGCAAGACTGACACGAAAAAGGAGAGCAATCAAATGCCCAATGCCAGACATGAAATGATTATACATATCATCCAGACAAATGAAGTTACGACGCAGGAAATGCTCCGCGATCTGCTGGAGGAAAAAGGATTTCCGGTCACACAGGCCACGATTTCCAGAGATATCCGCCAGCTCAAGCTGAAAAAAAAGCGTACTGCCGCCGGAAAAAACTGCTATGCCCAATCACATGCCGACCTGCCGTCCTCGACCAGCCTGATGACCGATGTCGTTCAGAAGATCGACTATGCGATCAATACTGTCGTTGTCACCTGTCATGCCGGTACGGCTCAGGCTGCATGCGCCGTTCTCGACAAGCTTCAGCTTCCGGAAATTGTCGGTACGATCGCCGGAGATGACACCATTTTTATTCTGACACGCTCGGAAAGCAGCGCCAAGCAGCTTTTGCATCGGCTCGAAACCCATATCTGGGGGTAAAGAATGTTAAGGGAACTCTCTATTGAAAATCTCGCTGTCATTGAATCCGCAGTGATCCCGCTGGAAGCCGGATTCAATGCGTTCACCGGTGAGACCGGCGCAGGAAAATCCATTCTGATTCACGGCATACAGGCGGTTCTGGGACAGCGCACCAGCAAAGACCTCGTCCGCACCGGATGCAGGCGTGCAGTCATTACGGCTGTGTTCTCTCCGCTGCCGGAGGAGGCAAGAGCGGTTCTCTCGGAATACGGCATCAGCGATGAGGATGATGAGCTGGTGCTGACCCGTGAGATCTCCGCAGACGGCGGCAGCATCGGCCGCGTCAACGGGAAATCCGCACCGGCTGCGCTCCTGCGTGCGCTCGGCGAAACACTGGTCAATATCCACGGCCAGCATGACAATCAGATTTTGCTCCGCCCGGAGCGGCATCTGGATGTGCTCGATCAGTTCGGCGGAGACTGCACGCTTCTGGAGGAATACCGGCAGGAGTTTCATCAGCTTCAGGCCTGCGCCAGAACACTGACACAGCTCAAAAAAACTGAGCAGGACAAGCTGAGCCGTCTGCGTGAATTGCAGGAGACAATCGCGGAGATCGGAGAGCTTGACCCGCAGCCGCAGGAGGATGCTCTGCTGGAATCCCGGTATCAGGCCGCTAGCCGTGCGGAGGAAACCGCCGTGCTGGCAGATACCGTTGTGCAAATGCTGGTGAAGGGAGAGGAAAATATTTCGGATGCCCTTGCGCTCGCCTGTGACCGCCTCGACAGGCTCGCCGACGATGAGCCGGAGGCAGAGCCGCTCGCCGAACGCCTCCGCGCACTTAATATTGAGCTGCGCGACATCGCGGATGATACCGCGGCACTCACAGCCGGACAGCTCTCACCCGCCGAATTCGCCAAGCTCAGCGAGCGCCGGAATGCGGTCAATACCGCCGCACTCCGGTATCATACCGATGCAGACGGCCTCCGCGAAATCTATGACGGCGCCCTGAAGGAAATCGAGGCAATCGAGACCGATTCCGACCGCCTGACACAGCTCTCGAAGGAGCGTGCAGAACGGCTGCACCGCGTCACGGAGCTGGCCAAACGGCTGACAGCACACCGGCAGCAGCTTGCAGAGCAGTTTGCTGCGCGCGTCGGCGAGGAGCTCGCTGAGCTGAATATGCCCCGCGTCAAACTCTCGGTTGCGCTGACTCAGGGCAAGCTGACCCCGAACGGCATGGACCGTGCGGAATTTCTGATCTCGGCGAACCCCGGTGAGCCGCCCAAGCCCATTGCACAGATCGCATCAGGCGGCGAGCTCTCCCGCATGATGCTCGCGCTGAATGCCGTTCTGGCGGAGCGCGATGCGATTCCGACACTGATCTTTGATGAGATCGACACCGGCGTCAGCGGAAAAGCAGCACAGAAAATCGGATTGAAGCTGCGTGCGCTGTCAAAGCATCATCAGGTCATCTGCGTCACGCATCTCGCACAGCTCGCTTCTCAGGCTGCGCACCATCTTCTGATCGAAAAGCACAGCACCGATACCAGCACCAGTACGGCGGTCACGGTGCTGGATAACGATGCAAGAATCGCCGAGATCGCCCGCATTATGGGCGGCGACAACAGCTCAGAGCTGCTGCTGCAAACGGCTGCGGAGGCACTGCGCAGTGCCGGCTCGCTGCCTGAACCCTGATAACGGAATACGCGGCAGCGTGTAACCCCGCACCGCCCGTTCCTGTCTATATAAGGGAGCCTGTTTCCGTCTGCGCAGGCAGACACACACACACAGGGTCATACTAAAACAAAGGAGTTTTGTGAATGGAAGTACAAGTCTCAAAGCCGCCTGTCATGCCAGCAGGCAAGCCGCGTTTTATCGGAATCGACATCGTGAAGATTCTGGCATGCATGCTCGTCGTATGTGTGCATTTCTTCCTGTACAGCGGCTTCTACAGCGAGCCGATCACCAAGGATTTCGGTCAGGGCGCCATTTTCTGCCGCTGGGCCGCATACTGCTGCGTGCCGCTGTTTATGATTACGACCGGCTACCTCATGAAGAATAAGACACTCAGCAAAAAATATTACCTCGGCATCCTGCGTGTGCTGATTGTCTACGTGATTTGCAGCATCATCTGCTATGCCTTCGATCATCAGCACTGGCCGATGAAATATGATGTTCCCTACGGCGGCTACAGCGTTTGGATTTTCATTCGCGGCCTGTTTATGTTCACGGATGCGCAGTATGCATGGTATGTGGAATACTATATCTGCATGTTCCTGATTATCCCGTTCGTCAATCTGGCATTCAATAACCTGAAGGACAAAAAACAAAAGCAGATCATGCTCATTACCACGCTGATTATCACGATCGTTTCCCAGAGCTTCTTCGTCGGATTCAAGGATATCACGCAGATCCGGCTGTTCCCCGGCTATTTCTCCCGCTGCTACCCCATTGCTTATTATCTGATCGGCGCCTATATCCGCGATTATCCGCCCAAGCGCACGCTGATGAATAAGTTTTATTTCATCGTGATGTTCGGTCTCGCGCTGGCATGGGTCTCGAACACGACCTATAATCAATCCCTGATGAATGAGGAAAACAACTTTGTCATGCTTTCCAAGCACTATAATGACTACGGCTCATGGCCGGTCGCAGTGTGCAGCACCATGCTGTTCCTCATTTTCTTCGATATCGAAAGCCGCAACAAGGTGCTGATTCAGATTGTGAAATTCATCAGTGAAGCGACCTTTGCATGCTATCTCGTTTCGTATGTCTTTGATTCGATCTATTACGGTAAATTCTGCCCGCAGTATATGACCGTCGCAGAGCGCTGCAATCACGCATATCTGGTCATCCCGAAGGTCTTTTTCAGCGCAATGGGTGTTGCACTCGCCATTCAGGCTGTCTATTCCGGCGGTGACTGGCTGATACGCAAACAGCTCATTCCGGCCGTCGGCAGGGCAAATGCCGCTGATGCCGGCGCACTGGATGAAACGGCACAGTCTGAGGAAGATGCAGAAAACGCAATCGAGGATGAGATCGAAAAGCTGAAAATGCTCTATGATGAGGGCATTCTCACGGAGGAAGAATACAAAAGTCAGGTCAAACGCATGAAACAGTAATCAAGCAACAGGGAGAAAGCCTTTTCGGTTTTCTCCCTGTTTCAGTTTGAGTATTAAATTTCTCCGGCAAATGCAAAATGGGGGCTCCTCCCGCACTGCGCTAGGTGTAGGTTTTGTGTGTCTGCGGTACAGACTCATAGCGAAGCGAACGAGAGCCCAATAAAAACAATCGCGAATTGATACCTTTTTTTTGCAGCATGATTTACCGTAACAACTGCCGCTTTATTCCTTGATTCCGCCGGCCTCCGGAGTTGAAAAGCGCTGCGCAGCAAAATACAAAACTGCCTGCGGCAGCATCGCAGCACAGCAGACCGCCAGCACACGGTTCCAGTCAAAGCCGCTGTCCGCATCCATCGACAGCTTCACAAACACCGAAAGCGGATACCGCGACGGCGTCTTTACATACAGCAGCGGCCCCATGTAATCATTCACCGTATGCAAAAGCTGAATCATTCCGCAGGAGATCAGCACCGGACGCAGCAGCGGCACAAGGATATACCAGAGCGTCTGAAGCGAATTGCAGCCGTCCAGCCTTGCCGCCTCATCGTAGGTTTTCGGAATCCCGCGGATAAACTGCATCAGCATCACGACCAGAACCGTGTCGCCCGCCAGCGCTGCCGGCGTAATCAGCGGCAGATAAGCGGGAGAATCTACCCAGCCCAGCCGCGTAAACAGCACAAACTGCGGCACATACAGCACGGTCTGCGGCAAAAACAGCGTCGCCAGCATGCAGATCATCAGCACACGCCGCCCCGCGAACCGGAACCTGCTGAAGCCGTATGCTGTCAGCGTTACGGAAACCAGTGTCAGCAGCACCTTCGGTATCGCATAAAGATATGTGTTGCAAAATGCCCCCAGAAGGGATATCTGCCCGCCGTATGACGAAAAAGCACGCCTCCAGCCTGAAAAATCAACATGCTCCGGCAGGATTCCGGCTCCGGAAAACAATTCGGTGTTGCTCCGGACGGTCGCCGTACAGAGCCACAAAAGCGGATAAACCGTAACAGCCGCACCCGCCGCGATTGCCAGAAACCGCAGGATACTCCGTCCGCGCCTCATGACCCTGCCCCCTCATCCGCATAGTACAGCAGCCGCCGGCCGGACAGCAGAAACAGTGTGCTGCATGCGGCGGACAGCATGAACATAACCCAAGCCAGCGCAGAGGCATAGCCCATTTCATTCGCGGAAAAGGCGCTGCGGTACATCAGCAGCGACAAAAATGTCGTTGCACCGCGCGGGCCGCCGTCCGTAATGATGAACGGCGCACTGAATTCCTGCAATGCACTGCAAAATCCCAGCATCGCATTGTAAAACAGCACCGGTGAGATCAGCGGCATCTTGATCCGGAAAAAAATCCGGACTGCACCGGCACCGTCCAGCCTTGCCGCATCAATCAGATCATGCGGTATCTGCTGAAGCGCCGCGAGAAACAGCAGCATCGGCGCACCGAATTCCCATACGCGCAGAAGAATCACAGTCCAGAGTGCCGCATGCGGCTCGGAAAGCCAGTGTACCGCCGGCAGATGCAGCATCCGCAGCATTGCATTCACAAGCCCGTGATCGCGGAACAGCGCCTTCCAGAGCACCGCCGCCGCTACGGAGCCGCCGAGTACCGATGGCAGATAATACAGCGTCCGGAACAGCCGCATCCCGCGCATATGCCTCGAAAGCAGCGATGCCGCAAGCAGTGCCGCTGTCAGCTTCAGCGGCACACTGATGACCGCAAACTGTAAGGTCAGTCCGACCGACCGCCACACCTCCGCATCGGTAAAAATTGAGCAGTAGTTCATCAGCCCGGCTTCGGATGTGCCGCGGAACAGGTGATAATCCGTAAACCCGCAGATCAACGAATACAGCATCGGCGCTGCACGGAATACCGCAAAGCCGATCAGCCATGGCAGAATATATAGAAAATGCCGGTTCCTTCTGAAAAAGCCGGCAGATTTCGGCGCACGCTGCACGGAGCATCCCCCCTCCTGTTAATCGTTCTGTGCGGTGTTGCCTTTATTATACAACGAAAGCCGCGCCGGAGGCAATCGGCATTTTGACCGATACTGACTGTCGGTTTCTGGCAATTTTGCCAGAAACCTGCCCTTGACATTCCGGCGGATTTCCGATATAATACAGTCATACAAACCAAATGCAGAGAGGTGTTTTTCGTGACAGACCAGTTTCACAGAACAGAGCTGCTTCTGGGTACAGCAGCCATGGAACGGCTCAGGGCGGCACGGGTCGCGGTATTCGGAATCGGCGGAGTCGGCGGATATGCGGCGGAGGCGCTCGCCCGCAGCGGCATCGGTACGCTCGATCTGATCGACAGCGACACGGTTTCCGTCACAAACCTGAACCGTCAGATTATCGCGCTGCACAGCACAGTCGGACAGCTTAAGACAGAGGCCGCTGCTGCCCGCATCCATGATATCTGCCCGGAGATCACCGTGCATCTCCACAACTGCTTCTATTTACCGGAAACCGCGCATCTGTTTGATTTTTCGCAGTATGATTATGTCATCGACGCGATCGACACGGTCAGGGGCAAGCTCGGCATTGTCATGCAGGCAAAAGAAGCCGGCGTTCCGGTGATTTCCTGCATGGGCGCGGGAAACAAGCTCGATCCGACTGCATTCCGCGTTGCAGATATCTATCAGACAAAGGTTTGCCCGCTCGCGAGAGTTATGCGCTATGAGCTGAAAAAGCGCGGCGTGAAATCCCTGAAGGTTGTATACTCCGAGGAGCCGCCCATTCAGCCTGCGGCCTCCGGGGAGGTCACGCAGAAGCGCACAGTTCCCGGCTCGGTCGCCTTTGTGCCCTCCGCGGCTGGGCTGATTCTCGCGGGCGAGGTCATCAAAGAGATTGCCGGGCTTCATCATACGGCATCTGCAACGTAATGTTAGCGGGGCGCTCTATTATGCAGAAATATGCGTAAGTACGAGTGAATGATTCGCACGCCGGTTTGGCTTCACAAATGAACAGGCAGAGTCGGAATCGGCTCTGCCTGTTTTTGTTATAAGTAAGCTGTTCCTTGCAGAATTTTGCAATGCCCAAAAGTCAGGCAGTCACTACCTTGCGCAGCGACAGGCGTGAAGTCCGGAAGAAGATGAATCACCGATATAAAAGATGACAAAAAGGAATGAATAAAGGTCGGTCGAACCGCGAACGCAAACAGACCACGCTCATCATCACGCACGATGAAAAAACCGCCGAGCAATGCGACCGCATCATTTTCCTGCGCGACAGCAAAATCATTTCGGATGACAGTGATTCCGCGCAGGACAAAAGCCTGAGAGCCTCTTTTGTGCATATCACAGAAACTTTGTTATCTCATATAACTGGTACTGACGCAGCATTCCTTTTCTCTCCGACCAGATTGCACACGACAAAGATAATTGGAAGGCAGCCTGTGAAAAGCACAGAAAAGCCGGCCTCCGAATAAGAATCATTCAAAGCGCATGCAAAATCCGGTCGGCCATTTCGCGGCATCCGATCGGCACGGCATCCGTTGAGCCGATCAGATCAGCAGTCCGGTATCCCTGCTCCAGCACGCGGTCAACGGCCTGCTCGATACAGTCCGCTTCTGCGGAAAGTCCGAACGAATACCGCAGCATCATAGCGCCGGAGAGAATCGCGGCGATCGGATTTGCGCGGTTCTGCCCTGCGATATCCGGTGCAGAGCCGTGGATCGGCTCATACATGCCGCGTGTGCCGCTGCCGAGTGAGGCAGAAGCCAGCATGCCGATCGAGCCGGTGATCTGCGAGGCCTCATCCGAGAGAATATCGCCGAACATGTTTGATGTCACGATTACATCAAACTGCTTGGGATTCCGGACGAGCTGCATGGCGGCATTATCGACAAACAGATCATTGTACTGCACTGCCGGATATTCCGCCGAGAGCTGATGCATGATTTTTCGCCAGAGCCGCGAGGTTTCGAGCACATTTGCCTTATCCACGCTGGTCAGGCGCCTGCTGCGCTTCATCGCAGCCTCAAATGCCGCACGCCCGATGCGCTCAATCTCGGTAATGCTGTAGGCCTCGGTGTCGAAGGCCTCCTCGCCGTATTTACCGTTCCGGTAGCCGCGGTCTCCGAAATAAATCCCGCCGGTCAGCTCCCGCACAATCAGGATATCAAAGCCGGCACCGACGATCTCCTCCCGCAGCGGCGATGCACCGCGCAGTGCCGGAAACAGCTTTGCAGGCCGCAGATTTGTATACAGCCCCAGTGCGGAACGGATGCCGAGCAGTGCCGCCTCCGGCCGCTGACTGCCGGAAAGCCCGTCCCATTTCGGGCCTCCGACTGCGCCGAGCAGCACGCTGTCGCTAGCAAGACAGCCCTGCACGGTCTCCTCCGGCAGCGGCACGCCGACCGCATCAATCGCACAGCCGCCGATCAGATACGGCGTGAATTGCAGGCTGATGCCGGATTTCTCCGCTGTTTTTTTCAGTACCGCGACTGCGCATTCCGTGATCTCCGGGCCGATGCCGTCGCCGCCGAGCACTGCGATTTGATAGTTCATTTCAGCTTCCTCCGTTCTCAGATCACACCGTCCGCGATTGCCTGCACCAGTCCGCCGTGTGCAATAATCTGCTGCACAAACGCCGGAAACGGTTCTGCTGCATATTCCGTGCCGGCAGTGCAGCAGCGGATGATGCCGCGGTCAAGGTCGGCCTCCACCAGATCGCCCTCGCGAATCGCAGCGGCGGCTTCGGGGCATTCCACGATCGCCAGCCCGATGTTAATGGCATTGCGGTAAAAAATGCGTGCAAAGCTGCGGGCGATGACCACGGAAATGCCGCTTGCCTTGATCGCAATGGGTGCATGCTCCCGCGAGGAGCCGCAGCCGAAATTCTCCCCCGCGACCAGAATATCACCCGGCTTCACGCGGCTCGCAAAGCTGCTGTCGAGGTCCTCCATGCAGTGCTTTGCAAGCTCGGCGGGGTCGCTGGTATTCAGATACCGTGCAGGAATAATAACGTCCGTGTCGATATGATCGCCGTAGCAGATCGCCTTGCCCTGATATTTCATGTATTCATGACCTCCTCCGGACTGGAAAGCCTGCCCGTGACGGCGCTTGCAGCCGCAACTGCGGGACTTGCAAGATAGATTTCCGATTCAGGATGCCCCATGCGCCCGACAAAATTGCGGTTCGTGGTCGCGACGGCGCGCTCGCCCTTTGCGAGAATGCCCATATACCCGCCGAGACAGGGCCCGCAGGTCGGTGTCGAGACAGCCGCACCGCTTTCGATAAAGATGCGCAGCAGACCCTCCTGCATCGCATCCAGATAAATCTGCTGTGTTGCGGGGATGATGATAACGCGGACACCCGCAGCGCATCGGCGCCCCTTTAGTATTTCGGCGGCGGCACGCAGATCGTCGAGCCGGCCGTTTGTGCAGGAGCCGATCACGACCTGCTGAATCGCGATTTCACCGATCTCATCAAAGGTTCGGGTATTTTCCGGCAGATGCGGAAACGCCACGGTCGGCCGGATCTCCGTCAGATTCAGCGCGAGCTCCGCATCATACGTTGCATCGCTGTCGGCGGTATAGATGACCGGCTCCCGCGCACCGTGTGCCCGCAGATAGGCAAGTGCTGTTTCGTCAGCCGGAAAGACTGCATTTTTCGCACCGGCCTCAATCGCCATATTGCAGATGCAGAAGCGGTCGCTCATGCTGAGTGCGGCAATGCCGCTGCCGGTGAATTCCAGTGAGCGGTATCTTGCTCCGTCCACGCCGATCATGCCGATCAGGTGCAGGATGATGTCCTTGCCGGAGACAAAACGTCCGGGCCTGCCGGTCAGCCTCACGCGGATTGCAGAGGGCACCTTGAACCACGCCTTGCCCGATGCCATGCCGCATGCCATATCGGTCGAGCCGACACCGGTCGAGAATGCGCCGAGCGCACCGTAGGTGCAGGTGTGGGAATCCGCACCGATGACGGCATCTCCGGCGGTGACAAGCCCCTGCTCCGGCAGCAGCGCATGCTCAATCCCCATGCGCCCGACGTCATAGAAGCCGCCGATCTCCTGCTCTGCGCAAAAGCTGCGGCATATGCTGCACTGCTCCGCCGCCTTGATGTCCTTGTTCGGCACAAAATGGTCCATGACCATCGTGATCTTTTCTTTGTCAAAAACCGCACCGCGGCCGAGGCGGCGGAATTCCCTGATCGCAACAGGGGCGGTGATGTCATTGCCGAGAATGCGGTCGAGCGAGGCCAGAATCAGTTGTCCGGCCTGCACGGACGGCAGTCCGGCATGAGCGGCGAGTATTTTCTGTGTCAAGGTCATGCCCATAGACGTTCCCTGCTTTCTTCCGGAATCAGACCTGCGCATTGAGTGCTTTCAGCAGATTGTTGACCGCACTGACAAAGGCCTTGATCGAGGATGTAATGATATCGTTGTCGATGCCGGTGCCCCAGAAGCTCTCGCCCTGTCCGCCGATGATCTCGACATAGGACACAGCCTTCGAGGAGGAGCCGACCTCCAGTGCATGCTCGGTGTAGCTGTTGATGATAAAATCCAGTCCGGTATACGATCTGACTGCATTGCTGACGGCATCCAGACGGCCGTTTCCGCTGTTTGTGGCTGAGGCGGTCTCGCCGTTGAATTCAATGTCGATCGTGGCTTCGATGCCGTTGTGCTGCACGAAATGCACGGCCGTGAGATTCAGCGGCGCAGTGATATCGACATAATGCTCCCGGAAGATCGCATAGACCTCATCCGGCAGCAGCTCCTTGTGCTTGTGATCGGAGATGCTTTTGACAAGATAGCCCACACGCTCGCGCATGCGTTTGGGCAGATTGTAGCCGAAGCGTGTTTCGAGGATATAGCCGATTCCGCCCTTGCCGGACTGACTGTTGATGCGGATGACATCGGAGTCGTATTCTCTGCCGATATCGGTCGGGTCAAGGGGAAGATAGGGCACAGACCAGTGCGGGTCATGCTGCTCTCTGCGCCATTTCATGCCCTTCGCGATCGCATCCTGATGCGACCCGCTGAAGGCGGCAAAAACGAGCTTTCCGCTGTAAGGCTGCCGCTCATAGATCTCCATGCGCGTGATGCGGGAATACAGCTCGGAAAGCGCCGGGATATCCGAGAGATCGAGATTTGGCTCGACCCCCTGCGAATACATATTCAGCGCCAGCGTGATGATATCGACATTTCCGGTGCGCTCGCCGTTGCCGAACAGCGTCCCCTCGACGCGCTCTGCGCCTGCCAGCAGTCCCATTTCGGTATCTGCGACGGCACAGCCGCGGTCATTGTGCGGGTGCAGCGAGAGAATCACGCTGTCACGATATTTCAGATTCTCGGAGAGATACTCGACCTGATTGGCATAGACATGCGGCATCGAGAGCTGCACCGTGACCGGCAGATTGATGATGACTTTGTCATTCTGTGACGGCTGCCACACATCCAGCACGGCATTGCAGACCTCCAGCGCAAATTCCGGCTCTGTACCGGTGAAGCTCTCCGGCGAATATTCAAACCGGAAGCAGCCCTCATATTTTTCGCGGTATTCCTTGCAGAGCTTTGCGCCCGTGACGGCGATTTCCATGATCTCCGCTTTGGATTTGCGGAACACCTGCTCCCGCTGTGCGCGGGAGGTGGAGTTATAGAGGTGGACGATCGCCTGCTTGCAGCCGCGGAGCGCCTCAAAGGTTTTTTCGATGATATGCTCTCTGGACTGCGTCAATACCTGAATCGTAACGTCATCGGGAATGAGGTTCTGCTCGATCAGGGCGCGGCAGAAATCATATTCCGTTTCGGAGGCGGCGGGAAAGCCGATCTCGATTTCCTTGAACCCGATGCGGACAAGCTCTGCGAAGAATTCGAGCTTTTCGCTGAGATTCATCGGGATGACAAGCGCCTGATTTCCGTCGCGCAGATCGACGCTGCACCACTGCGGCGCATGATCGACATAGGTTTTCTGCGTCCATTTCATCGGCGTCGGGGGAGCTGCAAAGAACTGTCTGGTATATTTGTCTGCATGCTGCATGAGTATTCGATTCCTTCCGTTTTCGGGATTTCAGGCAATTCCGCACCGGGCCGGTGCAGCCTGAATGACTGTATTCATTATAGCACGCTGCGATTATTGTGTCAATCTTTTTTTGCACCGATGCACGAAAACAGCCGGCCCGATCGTTTTATAAGTGAAGGGCGGTACGAAATCCGCTCTCAATGTATCGCGATACAAAAATAACAGGGAGGTGATGTCCGGATGAAACCGCTCAGTCTGGAAGAACTGATGACCGCACATTATGATACGCTGCTGCGGATTGCAATGCAGCACACCGGGAACCGTCCGGAGGCGGAGGATATCGTGCAGGACATCTTTCTGAAGCTGCTGGAATCCGGCAGACAGTTCACGGATGCGGCCTACGCAAAGGCGTTTCTGATCCGCAGTGCCGTGAACCGCTGCTATGATTATCTGAAATCGGCGCGCCGTCAGCGGAGCATTTCGCTGACAGACGCAGCGGAAAACGCACTGCCGCCTGACCGCGGAGGCTTTTTATCAGAGCAGACGCGGGCAGTGCTGGAAGCGATGCAGCAGCTTCGGCCGGAGTTCCGGAATGTCATTTATCTGTATTATTATGAAGAATACTCAATCAAAGAGATTGCAGCAATTCTGCGGAAAAGCAGCAATACGGTCAGCTCATGGCTGACAAGGGCGCGCAAAGCGATGAAGGAGGTTTTGCAGGATGAACAAAACGGTTTATCGGACAGCCATGCAGCAGATTTATACCCCGAAGGAGGAGATTCTGATGAAGGCAAGAGAATTACAGGCACAGTCTGAGATGCAGAAGCAAACAGGAATCCGGCAGCATCGGCACGGCAGACGCCGCGGCCTGCTGATCGGGTTTGCGGCAGCAGCAGCCGTGACAGTCGGCAGCGTCGTGACGGTCGGTGCCATGAACAACTGGGATTATCAGGCAGTATTTGACCGGTATTTCAGTGAAAAATCCGGCTCGCAGGTGCAGTATGATTACACCGGCATGGGTCTGACGATCGGGCATGTCATCTCAACGGATGACTATACACTGACTGTGCAGTCGGTCATGGCTGATACCGATTCGGTTTATCTCGCGTATGATGTCGAGTTGAGCGATGCAGTCCGCGCACAGATCGAGCCGTATGAGGATGTCTGTCTCCACGGTGGACTCGGAGCAAATATCACAGACCGGAACGGTACGAACCTCACCGCCGTCACACAGCATCTGGGCGAGGTGCAGTCGGCGGACGGCATATTTCATCTCATGCTCGTGATGGATACCAAAATGGATCAAAAAAACGAAACGGCTCTTTCCGATAAGCAGATTCAGATTGTAGATGATCGGATTGATATTGATTACAATTTTCATGAGGACGGTACAAGCGAACAGATCAGACTGATGAGCACCGGCGAAGCATTCACATATGACCTTTCGGGTATTACCGTGCAGCAGGGCATTACTGTCCCATTCAGCGGCACATTGCCGTATGACGGAACGCTGCATCGCTTTGATTCCGTGACCGTCACACCGTTCAGGCTGCAATTTACGCAGGAGAAATCAGAATCCGCATCACCGGATCCGGACATATTATACGGGGCAGACAGCAGGGAATCTGATGAAGCATCCGGCAGCTATACCGCCGTGTATGCAGACGGCACGGAGATCGTGCTGAAATATCGGGACAGCCTGACGACGGGCATGGTCAGAAATGATGCATCAAACGAACATACGATGACGAAAGTGATCTACTTCAATGAACCGATCCCGCTGGACGGTCTGACCGGCATCCGGCTGAGCTGGTCTGACGAATTGATTGCGATTGCATAACAGCCTTTCATTTTGATGAATATGGGATTCCAAAGGGACAGTGTCCCTTTGGTGGGTTAGCGAAGCGAGCGAGAGCCCATTATCAATCATCGCGCAGCGATACCTTTTTCTACAAGCTGAACGGCGTACCGTCTTTTGAACGGTACGCCGTTTTCGTTTTGGGATTACTGACCTTCATGGAAGAAGTTTGGCAGTGCATCGTAGATGTAGTGCCGAACCTGCGGCCACCAGTGGACATTTCCTTTTGCCTCAAGGAAGTAGAGGTTGCCCTGCGAGAAATCGCTGGTGTAGGTGAAGCGCTTGGTGTCGCTCTTCAGCGTGTTCATCAGCGGAACCATATTGCCGTAAGCGAGGTCTTCTGTTCCGGTAGCTGCAAAGATGAAGTAATCGCGCTGTGAATAACCGCCCTTGTCGATCGCATTCTGCACACCGCCTGCGCCGTCCCAGCTATGACCGGAAAGCGGCATGAAGTATGCGCAGATGTCAAGATTATTGCAGAACATCCTCCATGTTGAGCCGCCGCCCATTGAGAAGCCGCCGTATGCTCTGTGGAATCTGGAGGCCTTCAGACTGCTTTCGCTGGTATCGCCCTTTGCATAGGTCGAATATTTCTGTTCGACATACGGAATGATGCTCTTGCGCATCTCATCCCATGCATAGCCTGCACCCATATTGCCGTCCGGTGCCGGGCAGCCGTTGAAGGTCGGGCAGACCACGATCATCGG
>JAFXZM010000011.1 GCA_017541275.1 Oscillospiraceae bacterium
GGAATACCGGCATCGGCAAGGATATCATTGACGGCAAGGCGGGCTTCGAGGAGCTGGAGGCCTATGCGCTCGAAAAGGGCGAGGTCACCGATTCACTGTCCAGCGGCCGGCAGGAAATGCTGGAAGCGATTGTCAACAACGTGCTGTTTGCACTGTAATCAGATAGATATGCTGTATGCAGACGGGCTGCGGTTCGTCTGCATACGGATTCTGAGATGCAGAAAGGGGGATCACCGGTGAATTATTATCTGGGTGTCGATATCGGTACCAGCGGCACGAAAACCGTGCTGTTTGATGCAAAGGGGAATGTCATTGCCTCTGCATCGGAGGAATACCCGCTCTATCAGCCTCAGAACGGCTATGCGGAGCAGGAACCGCAGGACTGGGCGAATGCCGCGCTGCATACAATCGCGGCGGTTGTCGCAAAAAGCGGTGTGCGTAAGGAGGATGTGAAGGGCATCGGCCTTTCCGGACAGATGCACGGACTGGTCATGCTTGACAGGGACAATCAGGTGATCCGGCGTTCGATCATCTGGTGCGATCAGAGAACCGCTAAGGAATGTGATGAGATCACAGAAAAGGTCGGTGCGGAGCGGCTGATCGAAATTACCGCGAACCCTGCGCTGACCGGCTTTACTGCATCCAAGATTCTCTGGGTGCGGAATCATGAACCTGAAAATTACGCGAAATGCGAGCATATCCTGCTGCCGAAGGACTATATCCGCTTTATTCTGACCGGTGAATTTGCGACTGAGGTCTCCGATGCATCCGGAATGCAGCTTCTTGATATCCCGCGTCGCTGCTGGTCGGATGAAGTCCTGCAAAAGCTGGATATCGACAAAAGGCTGCTTGCGAAGGTCTATGAATCGCCGGAGATCACCGGCGGACTGACCGCCGAAGCCGCAATGCTGACCGGTCTTGCTGAAGGTACACCGGTTGTCGGCGGCGCAGGCGATAACGCCGCGGCTGCGATCGGTACGGGCGTTGCATCGGACGGCAAAGCCTTTACAACGATCGGCACGAGCGGTGTGGTTTTTGCCCACAGCTCTCAGATTTCCATTGACCCCAAGGGCAGAGTGCATACATTCTGCTGTGCGGTGCCCGGCTGCTGGCATGTGATGGGCGTCACGCAGGGCGCGGGGCTTTCGCTCAAATGGTTCCGCGATAACTTCTGCGAGGCCGAAAAGCAAACCGCCAAAGGCATGGGTGTCGATGAGTATTATCTCATGGATAAAGAGGCGGAGCAGTCGCCGCCCGGCGCAAACCGCCTGCTCTATCTGCCCTATCTCATGGGCGAGCGCACCCCGCATCTCGATGCGGATGCGAGAGGCGTATTCTTCGGCCTTTCCGCGGTGCATCAGAAGCGCGATATGCTCCGGGCTGTCATGGAGGGCGTCACGTATTCGCTCCGCGACTGCCTCGAAGTATTCCGTGAAATGCAGATCAATGCAGAAAGCATGATGGCGTGCGGCGGAGGCGGTTCGTCACCGCTTTGGCGGCAGATGCTCGCGAACCTGTTTGATTGCCCGATTCAGACAACAAACTCGAAGGAAGGGCCTGCACTCGGTGTCGCGATCCTCGCGATGGTCGGCACCGGGGAATACGCAAGCGTCCCGGAGGCCTGTGCCGCGATAATCGGAACGGACAAGACATGTCTGCCGGATGCGGATGCTGTTGCGGTCTATGAGAAATACTATCAGCTCTTCCGGAAAATCTATCCGGCACTGAAGGCAGAATACAAGGAGCTGGCCGCACTGTAATCATCCCGCAAAGGAGCAAGCAGATAATGGAACAGGCACCGAAATACAAAGTATTCAATCGGGACATGATGAAGTATATCGCGATCTTTTTCATGTTCTGGGGGCATCTGTTTGCGTGGGTCAACCTGATGCGCGACAAGGATTACGACCAGACCGCGCTGCCGGTCTGGATGCAGATCGTCATTCATTTCTCGCTGTTCTGTCCGACGGTGATGTTCTTCTTTATCGCGGACGGCTATCATTATACAAGAGACCGAAAGAAATATGCGGTCAGGCTTGCTGTGTTTGCGGTCATCACGCAGTTTTCTGAATGGCTGGTGTTTCAGCCGGTCTATGGCTGGTGGACGGGCAATGTGATTGCCGATCTGTTTTTCGGTTTGGTAATCCTCTGTGTCTGGGAGTGTGACTGGAAGCGCTGGAAGCGGATTCTGCTCATTATCGGACTGCTTGGCCTGAATGCGCTGTGTATGTCGCCGTGGATGATCGGCGGCCCGATACGGATTCTTTGTCTGCACTGCTTCCGGAAAAAGCCGAAAGCGCGGCTGATATCTTATACGCTGCTGGTGCTGCTTTACTGCGTGCTCTCGGCGTTCGGCATCAGCCCGGATGCCGCATCCCCGGTCATGGCTTATGTCAATATCGCGGTTGAATTTGCTGCTTCGATGCTTGCATATCTCTGCATGACCGTCTTATACAACGGCAAAAAGGGCAGGCATCCGAACTTTGCAAAATGGTTCTTTTATGTATTTTATCCGGCGCATTATCTGGTGATTTACTGCGCTGAGTATTTGACCCGTTGATACGTTTTTCATACGCAGGGAGGTTTTATGATGCGCGAAGCGACAGTTTCACGGAATACAAAGGAAACACAAATCACAGTGACCGTCCGGCTTGACGGCAAGGGCGAGAGCGATATTGTGACCGGAATCGGTTTTTTTGACCATATGCTGACTGCAATGTCACGGCACAGTGGCATCAGCTTGACCGTTCATGTGAACGGCGATTTGCATGTGGACGGGCATCATACGGTTGAGGATACCGGAATCGTCATCGGGCAGGCACTGATGCAGGCACTTGGTGACAAGTCCGGCATTGCACGCTACGGCAGCGCGTATATCCCGATGGATGAAGCGCTGTCCTTCTGCTCGCTCGATCTCTCGAACCGCCCTTATGTCGTGTTTCTCGGCGAGTTTACGAATCAGATGATCGGCAGCTACGATGCCTGCCTGACGGAAGAATTCTTCCGTGCGCTGGCCGTGAATGCCGGTATCACGCTGCATCTGAATATGTGCTACGGCAAAAACGATCACCACAAATGCGAGGCGCTGTTCAAAGCATTTGCACATGCACTGAAGGCCGCCGTCAAGGAAAATGAGGACGGCGCGGCGCTGTCCACGAAAGGAGCTCTCTGATGATCGCTGTCATTGACTACGGCGCGGGCAATCTGTTTTCAGTCTGCAACGCGCTCAGTTTTCTGAATATTGCGCATGAAGTCACGAAATCTGCCGATGTGATAAACCGCGCAGATGCGGTGATTCTGCCGTGTGTCGGTGCATTTCCGGCTGCTATGGAATCGCTGCACGCGACTGGGCTGGTGGATACAATCTGCGAAAATGCGAAGAAAAAGCCGCTGCTCGGCATTTGCCTCGGTATGCAGATGCTCTTTGAAAAATCCGATGAAAACGGCGAATGCGCAGGCCTCGGCCTCATTCCCGGCGAGGTACACCGGATTCCGTCTGAGCGGGTCATCATCCCGCATATGGGCTGGAACGAGCTGGTCATCACGCAGGAAAGCCCCTTGTTCGATCAGATTGAAAAGCCAGTATATACGTACTTTGTGCATTCCTATCAGGCGTTCTGCGACGATCGCAGCATCATCGCCTATGCGGACTACGACGGCAAGGTGCCGGCACTTGTGACCGACGGAAACTATGTGTTCGGCGCACAGTTCCACCCGGAAAAATCCGGCGAAAAGGGCCTGCAAATGCTGCGGAATTTTGAGAGGATGGCAAAATGATTATATTTCCTGCGATTGACATTATCGGCGGACAGTGCGTGCGGCTGGTAAAGGGCGACTACGCCACGGCATCGAAGGTCGCGGAGGATCCGCTCGAAACTGCGAAGAAATTTGAAGCCGCAGGTGCCGAGTGGATCCATATGGTCGATCTGGACGGTGCAAAGGCCGGCTATCCGGTCAACACCGAAATATATAAAAATATTGCGCAGAACACCGGCCTCAAGGTCGAGGTCGGCGGCGGCATCCGCACACTGGAAACAATCCGTGCTTATCTCGATCTTGGCATCACCCGTGTGATTCTCGGTTCGGTCGCGCTTAAAAATCCGCAGCTTGTCGCAGATGCGGTTGCGGAGTTTGGCACTGATAAAATTGTAGTCGGAATTGACGCGAAAAACGAAATGGTCGCCACAGAGGGCTGGCTCGAAACGAGCGAGGTACATTATGTTGATCTTGCGCTCGAAATGATGAAAGCCGGTGTCAAGACCTTCATCTTCACGGACATTTCCAAGGACGGAACGCTGTCCGGCGTGAATGTTGAGCAGCTCCGCAAGCTGCGCGATGCGACAGACGGAAAGTGCAATATTGTTGCATCGGGCGGCGTGCATACAATCGGCGATATCATTGCTTGCCGCGACCTCGGCCTGTACGGAACGATCGCGGGCAAATCGCTGTATCAGGGCACGCTTGATCTCCGCGGGGCGATCAAAATTGCGCAAACAATCAACATCCGCACAATGACGATTGACGATTATGATGCGCTCTATGCGATGTGGATTGCCTGCGGAAACGGACTCAACAACTTCGACGATTCCCGTGAGGGCATCGAAAAATATTTGAACCGCAATCCGAAAACATCCTTTGTAGCCGAAGAAAACGGCATTGTTGCGGGTGCAGTCCTTTGCGGGCATGACGGCCGCCGCGGCATCATTCAGCATATGTCGGTTCTGCCGCAGTACCGCCGGCACGGCATCGGACATCTGCTTGTGAAGCATGCGCTTGCCGCGCTCAAAGCAGAGGGCATTCATAAGGTTTTGCTGGTTGCGTTCAAGGAAAATGCAGTTGGAAATGCATTCTGGGAGGCCGAGGGTTTTACACTGCGTGAGGACCTCAACTACCGGAATTTTGCACTGTCTGATATGATCCGGTACGATCCGAAGTATGAATAAAGGAGAGCAATATGCTTGCAAAAAGAATCATTCCGTGTCTGGATGTCCGGCACGGCAAGGTCGTGAAGGGCGTGAATTTTGAGGGCGTAAAGGATGTCGGAGACCCGGTCGCCTGTGCGGCTGAATACAACCGGCAGGGCGCGGATGAGATTGTTTTTTATGACATTGTTGCTTCGCACGAGGGCAGAGGCACCTTTCTGGATGTTGTCCGCGAAACGGCAAAACAGGTGTTCGTTCCGCTGACGGTCGGCGGAGGAATTACAACGGTCGAGGATATGCGTGAGACGCTGCGCGCCGGTGCTGATAAAATCAGCATCAATTCTGCGGCGGTCAAGAATCCGCAGCTCATCTCGGATGGCGCCGAGATCTTCGGTTCACAGTGTGTGGTTGTCGGAATCGACGCAAAACGTGACGGAAACGGCGGTTATACAGTCTATGTGAACGGCGGCAGAATCGACATGCATGTTGATCTGCTGAAGTGGGTCGAGGAGGTTGAGCAGCGCGGTGCCGGCGAAATCTGCCTGAACTCGATTGACACAGACGGTGTGCGCGGCGGCTTTGATCTTGAAATGCTCAAGGCGGTTTGTGCGCGGGTGCGCATTCCGGTTATTGCGTCGGGCGGCGCCGGAAAACTGGAGGATTTTGCGACAGCGTTTCAGCAGACCGGTGCAACAGCGGCACTGGCGGCGTCACTGTTCCACTTCGGCGAGCTGACGATCCCGCAGGTCAAGGCAGACTGCCGCAGCAAGGGGATTCCGATGCGATGAATGAAATCAGAATATATTGCTATGCAGCGGTGTGGCACTGGCTGCATCTGCCGCTGGATGATCCGCGATATACGGCGCGGGACATACCCGCAGTTCAATGAATCTGTGTCCGCACAGCGGATCCATCACAATATAAAGGAGTATGAAAAATGACCTTATACGAAGAACTCAAGCGCAGAGGGCTGATCGCCCAGACCACTGATGAGGCGGAGATCGCCGAGCTGATCAACAACGGAAAAGCCACTTTCTACATCGGCTTCGACCCGACTGCGGATTCCCTGCATGTCGGTCACTTTATGGCGCTCTGCCTGATGAAGCGCATGCAGATGGCGGGCAATAAGCCGATCGCGCTGGTCGGCGGCGGCACCGGTATGATCGGTGATCCGTCCGGCAAGACCGATATGCGCAAGATGCTCACACCGGAGACCATTCAGCACAACTGCGAATGCTTCAAAAAGCAGATGAGCCGTTTTATCGACTTTTCTGATGGCAAGGCACTCATGGTCAACAACGGCGACTGGCTGCTCAGCCTGAACTATGTCGATGTACTGCGCGAGGTGGGCGCATGCTTCTCGGTCAACAAAATGCTGTCGTTCGAGTGTTACAAGCAGCGCTGGGAGCGCGGCCTGACCTTCCTCGAATTCAATTACATGATCATGCAGAGCTACGATTTCTACAAGCTCTATCAGGATTA
>JAFXZM010000012.1 GCA_017541275.1 Oscillospiraceae bacterium
CACACTGCGGAAGCCGCCGGCCGGAGATTTATAAGGCGGTATCTCCAATGGATTCAAAATGGGGACTCCGTCCCCAAACCCCTGCTGGGGACATTGTCCCCAGACCCCGATATAATATAAAAAGAACGTATCAGCATATTTTATACATTTATTGGGATTCCAAAGTGACAGTGTCCCTTTGGTGGGTTTGGTGAGTTTGCAGTGCAAACTCATAGCGAAGCGAGCGAGAGCCCATTATCAATCATCGCGCAGCGATACCTTTTTTGACAAACTAAGAGGCTCCCGGAAACCGGGAGCCTCTTAACATACCTGTAAACCGGGAATCAGCCGCGTGCAGCAGCGCCTTCCATGAGGCCTGCAAGCAGCTTCGGGAACTTGACGGTCAGAGATTCACGCTCAATCAGGCCGAGATTCTCAGAGCCGTATCCGAATGCGTTGTTGTCCCAGAGGACGCACGCGATGCCATAGGAATTCGCCTTGGAGACATAGAACTTTGCCCATGCCGCACGGGTTTCCTCGTTGTTGCGGTTCGATGCACCGAACTCGTCAATAATGACCGGAATGCCCTTGTTGAGGTATGCACCCTTCAGGCGCTCAAAGACCTGAATGATATCGTTGCCGCCGTTGGACTCACTCCAGTCGGCAGTGCCGTTCTTGTCGAGTGCGAAGTTATAAGGCGTGTAGGCATGTGCCTCTGCGATGATGTGGTCATCGTTCGGCATGACGACGCCTGCGAGCGTGCTGGCGTCAGCATTTGCAGCGTAGGAAGGCATCATGACGAAGCGCTTTGAGTTGTTGCCGCCGGCCTGACGGATCGTGTTCAGTGCTGCTGCGTTAAGCTTGTTGACACAGTCCATTGCATCCTTGCAGTCCGCGCTGCCGGAGTCGATCCACCACTCATTTCTATGGCCGACCAGACGCGGCTCGTTCATGGTCTCGAAGATCAGGTGATTGTCATAAGCCTCGAAGCGCTCGGAGACCTGCGACCAGACGGAGGTCACGAACTTCTCGGACATCTGATAGTGTGCGGAATCCGGATAGAAATACGGGTAGGACGGCGTAATGAACCGGCCGTTTTCATCAGCAGCGCCGTTATCGTGGTGAATGTTCAGGATAACGTACATGCCGTCGTCGATCGCGTAGTCAACGACCTGCTGCACGCGGTTCATCCACTCATCGCTGATCTTGTAGGTGTTGTTGTCCATTTTCGCGCCCCACGAAACCGGGATACGGACGGTATTGAAGCCGGACTCCTTGACCTTGTCAATCAGCTCCTTGGTCGTGACCGGGTTGCCCCACATTTTCTCGTACTTCTGTACAGAATCCTGCAAGTATCTCGGATCCTGCGAATCGAGCGAGTTACCGAGATTCCAGCCGATCTTGATGTGCTTGACGAATTCGGCAGCGGTCTCATCGTTCGATGTCTGATTGAAGCTGCCGTTCATGAGGCCGCGCTTGAGAAGCGTCAGGTCTGTCGCATTGAGGCGGCCGCTTCTGTCGAGGTCGCCGTTTGCTGCTGCGGGAAGGGTATCGGACTTTGCTGCGAGATAGTCAGCGAGTGCGAAGACATCCTTGGAATCGACAGTCTTGTCGCCGTTGACGTCGCCCTTGCGGGTCATCATGCCGATCGTGCCGCCGTCGCCGGTTATGAAGCCGATCGCATTCAGCGTCATCTCTTTGACTGCCGCACCGTCCTCACCCCAGATCTGAACGCCGAACTCACCGGTCAGCGGTGCAGTTTCCGGAATCTTAATGACGACTGTACATTTTGCCATTGCCAGATCCATCCAGAGGCCGTCGCCGTACCAGTCGACCTGTTCGCCCTCGGCATTGACATAGCCCGGAGCGTTGTAGCCGATTGCAGGCATCGCCGCAAGGCCGGCGGAAGCGTCCATACTGACATCGAGCCAGACCTCCTTGACCGGCTCGTCTGCCGGAATGCCGAAGTCACCGATGTTCAGGGTGATGCCGTTGGTTTTTGCTTCTGTGTTACGGACAATGCTGAGACCCGGATCGTAATATTTGACGTAATCGCAGGTCTTGATGTCATCGGCAGTGGAATCCGCGGCATTGACCGTCGGGACTGCCGAAAGCGGTGCCAGCAGCATCACGGCTGCGGTCACCGTGCCGCTGATGCGGCGCAGTACATGTTTAAGCATAAAAAATCCCCTCTCGAAAATGAAATAACGGGACAGCATGCAAAGCTGTCCAGCTTCATTTTATCAGAATCCGGAACAGATTGCAATGTATTATCAGGCACAATCCTTGTCCGATTGTCGCAGGCTTTTCCGCGTTCACAGTTTGTTCAAATACTGTTTACGAAATCTGCACGAAAACAGACATGCAGATTTGTTATACTAAAATATTATAAGCGGTAAACAGCATTTTTCTGCGGTGCAGAAAGGAGGTGTCTCATTTGGCAGAACAAAATAAGAAGCTCGATGTCATTGCGGATTTTTCCTACAGCTCGGAAAACGAAGCGTACAATCAGGCTTACAGGCAGTGGCGCAGAACGAACAAAGCGCCCTACATGTACCGTTACAGCGGCAATCCGAATGAGGTCACCTACGTGGACGGCAATGCAGTCTCCATGCCGGACGCACCGCAGACCGAGTCCAAAGCGCTGATGCACTGTGCCACGCTCCTGGGCATGGCACTGCTGACCGGCATGCTGCTGGAGCTGGCAGGCGGCGCCTCGATTGTCGGCATCATGCGGCTGCTCGGCATACGGATCCGGCTGGATTTCCTCAGCCTTTCGATGCGCGGCAGCCAATGGGCGGTCGCCGCGGCAAGAGCGCTCACCTGCATCCTGAAATATGCCGTTCCGGCGGCGCTGCTGATGCGGCTGGGCAGACTGCCCCGGCATGTGTCCGTTCCGGTCGGAATCGGCGGGCTTCCGGAAACAATCGCAGCGGTCGGCGCGGCTATGTGTATTGCGGGGGTCTATTCCCTGACAGCACAGGAGGCAGGCGTGCTGACGGCACAGGAGATTTTCGACGGCAACAACCGCGAGGCGGTGCTCTCATACGGGCTGTTTGATGCACTGTTCGTTTCGCTGCTTGCCGAGCTGCTGCTGCGCGGCACGATGCTCCCGCTGCTGCGGCAGTTCGGAGACAGCTTTGCGGTCGCCATGACCGCGACTGCGGCATTTCTGATGCCGAACATGCTGCCCGACCGCATCGCGGAGCTGCTGATCGGCCTTTGCTCAGGCTATCTGCTGCTGCGTTCCGGTTCATTTGCCAAATGCGTCCTGCTGCGTACGGTCTGCACGGTGCTTTGCCATGCGAGGATTATCCTTGTTTATGCGAACGGCACAATCCCGCTCTGGCAGTATGCGATGCTGCTGCTGACGAGCGGCACGCTGCTGGCGGTGTTTTACGTTCATATCCGAAAAGAGCACATCCGGCTCGGCAACCGCGACACACAGCTCAGCGAGGGCAGAAAATTCTTCATCATCTCGCAGTCTGTCACGGTGCTGCCGTGGGCCGGCGTGTCCGTTCTGCTCATGCTGTTTCAGTTGTTCTTCTGATGTACCCGGAGCTGATCTATGTTTGATGATTTTGAGATGATGCGGGCTGCCATTGCGCTCGCAGAGGAGGCAGCCGCCGACGGAGAGATTCCGGTCGGCGCGGTTGTCTGTGACCGTGAGACCGGCGAGATTCTCGGCCGCGGCCGGAACCGCCGGGAGGCTGACTGCTCCCCGACTGCGCACGCAGAGATTCTCGCGATCGAGGAGGCGGCAAAAAAGCGCGGCTCATGGCGGCTGTCCGGCTGCAATCTGTACGTGACGCTTGAGCCGTGCCCGATGTGCAGCGGCGCGATTATCAATGCGCGGATTGACCGTGTGATTTTCGGCGCATATGACGAAAAAGCGGGCGCGGTATGCTCCGTGCAGGAGATGTTTGCGCTGCCGTATAATCATAAGCCAAGAGTGACTGCCGGACTGCTGGAGGAACCGTGTGCCGAACTGCTGCGCACTTTTTTTCAGAATCTGCGGGAGCAGGCATAGCAGCATTTTGCACAGGATCGGCCGGTTGTTTTTATGCAATCCGCCGATCTTTGTTTTTATATAAGGATTCCGTTCCGCTGCGGCGTATTCATATCAGAGAGATTCAGAGATTCAAACACAACACACAATCTCAATGAAACGAGGTGTCTCTATATGAAAATTGAAATGAAGCCCTTAACCGAATGCAAAAAGCCGCGTTATGCGGCAGTACTGGCAGCATTTGCCTCGGCAGCGCTGCTGACGGGCTGTCAGCAGGCAGGCGAAGTTGCCACAACAGGCGTGACGCAGCAGCCGACTGTCTCCGAGGATGATCTGGAGATCATGGGCATGGAGCAGTGGTGCCCGGATTCCTCTGAGGATGATGAGCTGTATTTGGAGGGAACCGCGCAGGGCCCGCCGAATGAAGACTCGGACGAAGAACTGTATCTCATGGGCGAGGCGCCGATTGATTCCGAGCCGCCGGACGATAGCTGGCTTCAGCTTGAGGGCGATGTCGCACTGGCAGGCGATGTCGATGTATCCGCTTCTTCCGCAGTGTGCGAACGGATCCCGGAGCTCATTCCGGAGGCGGAGGGTGAAAGCATCTGCGAGGATCTGGCAGCGCAGACGGAAGCCCTGAACAGCGAACGTGCAGACGATTTCGCACAGGTCGCAGCGGCATGTGCAGAACACTCCGATGCGTGCTTCAGCAATGAGCCGCCGGCTGTGACCGTAAACGGCATGCTGGTGCCGAGCGCAGGCTTCTGCGAGCAGGAGGGTCTGATGTTCTTCTGGTTCGGAGAAGACGATGCTTCCGTCAGATGGATCGACAGTCTGCTGGAATACGGCATGTATAAGCAATATAACTGGGGTGTGATCCGCAAGGGCAGCTATTGCGGTGATTCCTGCCGGATCGTGCTGCTCAGCACAGACGTTTATACTGAAATGACGCCGGAATATGCGGCGAAAATCGCGGAGGATATATGGAATGAATCTAACGCTGCATCTTACTGAGGCGTGTAATCTGCACTGTGCATACTGCATCCGCACGCACCGCCCTGTCCGCATGAGCGAAACAGTGCTGAAAGCTGCCTGCGATCTCGCTTTTTCGGAGGGCAATCATGCCGGCCTGTGCTTTTTCGGCGGTGAACCCCTGCTGGAGCGCGGCCTGATCTCTGAGGCGATGGCATACTGTGCAGCGCGTTCTGCGGAGACCGGCAAGCCCGTGCAGTATAAAATGACAACGAACGGCACGCTGCTTGATGCGGAATTTCTGGAAAAGGCACGCGATGTTCACATGGGCATCGGTCTGTCATTTGACGGCACGGCGCAGAATATCTGCCGCCGCACGCCGGACGGAAACGGCTCATTTGAAATGCTGAACGAAAAGGCAAAGCTGCTGCTCCGGTATCTGCCGGATTCCTACGCGATGATGACGATTGCACCGGAGGCCGCGGGAGAATATGCGGCATCCGTGAAATACCTGCATCAGCTCGGCTTCCGGCGCATTTCGGCAGTGCCGGCCTACGGAAAAAATGTTCACTGGACGGATGAATCGTTCACGCTGCTGACGCAGCAGCTCCGGGAGGCGGCCGCATATTATGAGGCGCAGTTCCGCGCCGGAAAACCGTTCTTTTTCTCCGCACTGGACAGCAAGATCAGAGAGTGCATCGCGGGGGAGAATCCCTCCGAGCGCTGTCATCTCGGCTTCCGGCAGATGCCGGTCGCCCCGAACGGAAAAATCTACGCATGTACGCAGTTTATCGGGGATGCAGATTTCTGTCTGGGTGATGTATTCACCGGCCTTGACCGTGCGGCACAGCGCCGGCTGGCAGACCGCGAGGCTGTTCCGGAGACCTGCCGTGCCTGTGCGCTGCGGAAGCGCTGCACGAATGCCTGCGGCTGCATGAACCGGCTGGAAACCGGTGATGAAAACCGGGTCTCTCCCCTGCAGTGCAGCTACGAGCGCATGCTGATCGAACTTGCGGACGAAACCGCCGAGCGCCTGTATGCGCACAATCCCGATCTGTTCCGGAAGCGGTATCTGTGATGCAGAGCGCTCCGATCCATCCAAACAAAAGCCCCTGTACAGTCTGATGAACCGTACAGGGGCTTCCGTTTGTCCATAAAGCGGTATCCGCGATGCATTTTTTACAGAAAACGGTGCAGGGACACTTCCTTTTGTTTCTCCTCGAAACATAATGATGTAAAAAAAGCTGCACATGGTGCAGCACCGGGCTTGACTTTCCCGATGCTTTCTGCTACAATAGAAAACAGAACAAATGTTCTTCTCACTCTCAATTCACACCCGAACCTGACAGAAGGAGGAACAATCATGCAGAAAGCAATCGCACACACAACCGCTCCGCATGCCGCAGAATGGATCACCGCGGCGCCGTATACGGCCATGCTGGCCGATTACAGCGCGGCAGCAGAGCGGCTTCAGCAGCGAATCGCCGAGCTGAGGCAATCGCTCAGATGCTGCGCCGCCGCCGGAACACTGGAATCGGCACGCGCACAGACACTCCTGGAGGCGCGCATCCAGATGCTGCGCAATGAGTATGAGGACACACAGCGCGTGATGCAGACGCTCCGCGGCTATGCTGCGCGGGAGGTGCAGTCATAGGCGCGCGCAATCCCCGGCGTGTCAGCGAGTGCGTACTGGATTTTGACCCGGTATTGGTGCGCCGGCTCACACCGAATGCAGAGGAGACCCTCTCGCAGCAGCCGGATGGGGGAAGCCGTGCGGTCCGTGCGCTTCGGGCCGCGTGGGCGACAGAGCTGACAGAACGTCAGAAATACTACATTCTGCTGTATTATCACGACAAGCGCACCATGGAGGACATCGCCGCGTTCTGCGGTGTCAATGTGGGAACTGTCTCACGGACGCTCGCACGCGGCCGGAACCGCCTGCGCAAGGTGCTCCGGTTCTATTCGGTATGAGGAATTCCGGCCTGCGCTGCGTCTTATCGTATGAAAGGCCTTTTCAGTCGGAACAGAAAGGAGGAGATCAGTATGGACGATGCAGCGCTTTATGAATTGCTGAGGCAGGATGCCGATGCCGGAATGCGCGTCTGCATCGAACAGTATTATGCACTGGTTTACAGCATTTGCAGCGGCATTCTCCGGCGGCATCCGCAGGATACGGAGGAATGCGTCAATCTGAGCTTTCTCCGGCTCTGGGAAACACTTGACCGGCTGGAGCAGCCGCAGCATTTGCGGGCGTATCTGTGCTGTATCAGCCGCAATGCGGCGATTTCCCGCTGCCGGGCGCTCCGCAGAGACGCACAGTATACATCGGATACAGAGCCGGAGACTGCCGATACGGACTTTCTTCTGCTGCTCGACCGCCGCGCCGATGCGGAACGGCTGCAAAATGCGATCATGACACTGAAGGAACCCGACCGCGAGATTTTTGTCCGGAAGTATTACTATATGGAATCCATGCAGGCATTGGCGGAGCGCTTCGGCGTTTCGGTCAAGGCGATCGACAACACCCTTTACCGCAGCAAACGCCGCCTCCGCCGCATTCTGAAGGAGGAATCGGAATGAACGATTTTTATGCGTATTTATCATCGCTGGAGCCAATACCGGCGCATGCCGCAGACAGGCAGCAGGTACGGAAATGCACAAAAGCCGTCGTGAAAAAGCTGCGCCGGACGAAGTGCCGGCCGCTGTTCCGGTATGGGCTGTGTGCGGCCGCTGCGGCACTGACTGCCGCAGCAGCGCTGGCCGTACCGGTACTGCACTCCCGCGCACAGCGTCCGAACTGGCGGACGCATTATCAATGGATGACAGCGAAGCCGGAGGCCGAAATTTCTGCGGATGCCGAAATGCTCAGGCCGATCATTGTGACGGAGCCGCAGTCCGTGACGCAGGAGGACTATGCCGTTTATGTGACAGGCTATGCCTCGGACGGCTTTCACGGCATGTGCTTTTTTGAGGTGCATGTGCCGGCGGATTTTGACTGGCATTTCCCCTATCTCGCGGACGCACAGGCACAGTCTGTGCAGAGCCTCAGCGGGCAGCCCGCAGATGCGCAGGACGGATATTTCTTCGGCTGTGCGCTGACCCCGACCGATGACCCGCAGGTCTTTCTCGGTGAAGCCGCCTTCGCATATGACACGGAACAGTATGAAACGCAGGAGCCTGCACTGGTGTCATTTCCGCTTGCACTGCGCGATGAATACTATGACTTTGATGACGAGACCGGTGTCTATCTCAGCGAACGCAATCCGCATCTGATTCATCTGAACGGCACAGTCACATTCTCACTCGAGCAGAATGACATGTGTGTCGCTCAGAACAGTGCGGAATCCGGTTCACTCCGCATCACGCCGTTCGGCATTTATGCCTTTTCGTATGACAATCCGCAGCAGGTTCAATGGCACAGCGCACACCATATGCAGATCACCATGCCTGACGGCAGCGCGCCGGACAGCGGCGATTTTCTCAAGCGTGCCAGAACGCTCCTGCCGAATGCAGGGGCTGAATCGGACTGTTACCTTGTTCTGAAAACTGCGGTGTTCCGGAATCCGGTCAATCCGGAGGATATCACGGTGACATTTGACTGAAAAAAGAAAAAAATCGCTTCGCGGGGACTGAGAATGGAGCATTCCATCCAGTTCATCGCGAAGCGATATCTTTTATATCACAGTATTTCGGCAATGTCGAGAATCAGCCGCTCGGACTTCTCCCAGCCGAGGCAGGGGTCGGTGATCGACTTGCCGTAGCAGCCGCCGTCGATCTTCTGCGCACCGTCCTCAATATAGCTTTCGATCATGAAGCCCTTGACCAGCTTCTTGATCTCGTTGTTATACTTGCGCATGTTCAGCACTTCCTTCACGATGCGCGGCTGCTCCAGCGGTTTTTTGCCGGAGTTTGCGTGGTTCGTGTCGATGATTGCTGCCGGATTTGCGAAATCGCCCGCAGCGTAAAGCTCTGCCAGATGCGCAAGGTCTTCGTAGTGGTAATTCGGCATGGACTGCCCGTGCTTGTTCATATAGCCGCGCATGATTGCATGTGCCAGCGGGTTGCCGGTCGAATGCGCCTCCCAGCCGCGGTAGATGAAGGTGTGGCCGTGCTGTGCGGCGGTGATCGCGTTCATCATGACGGAAAGATCGCCTGCGGTCGGGTTTTTCATGCCGACGGGCCCTGCGATGCCGCTCGCGACCAGTCTGTGCTCCTGATTTTCGACCGAGCGTGCGCCGACTGCCACATATGCAAGCAGGTCATCTAGATACTTGTGATTCTCCGGGTAGAGCATCTCATCCGCGCAGGAGAAGCCTGTCTCCTTCAGTGCACGCATGTGCAGCTCTCTCGTCGCAATGATGCCCTTGAACATATCCGGCTTGGCGTTCGGGTCGGGCTGATGCAGGAGACCCTTGTAGCCTGCGCCGGTCGTGCGGGGCTTGTTCGTGTAGATGCGCGGGATAATGAAGATCTCATCCTTGACCTTCTCCTGCACTTCGCGCAGTCTGGTGATGTAGTCGATCACCGCGTCGGGATTATCCGCGGAGCAGGGGCCGATAATGAGAATCAGGCGGTCATCCTTGCCCTCAAAAATATTCTTGATCTCGATTGCCCGCTGTTCGACGGTCTGCTCCATTTCCGCGGTCACAGGGTACATTTCCTTGACCTCCATCGGAATGGCCAGCTTGCGCTCAAAGCTCATGTTCATCATAATTCAGATACACTCCTTCTTTCTTGTTTCTTCCGGCTTTCATCTGATGTCGGTTCTTATTATACACGCTTTTTGTTGATTTGTCAACCCTTTAACGCGCCAAAGTGATAAATTTTTATATTTGAACCAATTATCCGTCATTGCTGCTCCGATTTCAGATACTCCATGACCAGCACATAGTCGCCCTCATAGTTATACTCCTGAAGCACCGCTGCCTGCGCGTTCCAGCCGGTTTCCGCGACCTGTCCGGCCGTTTCGTTGAAGGATTCGAGCGGGTGCGCATCCTCCTTGTAGGCGGCCTCGGCAGCCTCATAGCTGTTGCTGAGGTCATCCCACAGGATTCCGTCGGGCTGTATCACATCGAGCTGCGCCATATAATCCTCAAATCGCAGATTTTTCGCTTCTGCCTCAGCCTGCACTGAATTGTAAAACGGTTCCGCGACGGTGAAATACAGCTCGATCAGTGCGGCATAGCGCAGAAACGGGTCATCGCTTCTGCGAAGTGCCATATAGCTGAGAAAATTGGCCTCGCTCTCCTTATAGTAGCCCTGATGATGTGCGGACTCGTGTGCCAGCAGCACCGGCTCATAGAGCTGCGAGAGATATTTGTTCCGTGTGAGCTCCATGGTCAGCGGATTCGTGTAGCCGCCAATGCCCATCCATTTGAGCACATCCGAAAAAATCGCGGGCTTGACCGGCGGGTAATATCCCGCAAGGCGCGGATATTCCGCGCTGAAATCCTGCATAGCTTTTGCCGCGCTGCGCTCTGCTTCGGCTCTGTCCGGATAGATCAGACAGTTGTTTGCACCGCGCTGCACCTCCCATGCGGCGGTGTTCAGCTCATCCGTGATGCGGTTCAGTGCCGTGCGCATTTCCTCAATGGAGTATTCCTGCTGAGAGACCGCATGCCGCCCCAGCAGCGAGCCGCGCAGCGGAATCAGCCAGTTGAAGGTATAGAGCGTCAGAACACAGACCAGAATCATCAGCGCCGATTTGAAATAAACCGCAGTAAAGCGGCGGTATTTCGTTTTTTTTCGCAGAAAAATCAGCAGAATGAGCAGTACCGGCATCAGGATTCCGGCGGCGATTGCGCCGAGAATGAGATAATCGGTCAGGCAGAAGGGAAGCCAGCCGGTCATTCTGCCGAGCGTGTCCGAGATAAACGGATAGATATGATCGGTATACCAGTCGCAGAAGTCCTTGCTGAAGGCGATCAGATTCAGCAGCAGGCTGATGCCGGTCAGAATCAGTATGATCTTCCAGTATTTATTCATTTTGTGCTGCATAAAAGCATCCTTTCGCATTCTGAGCGGCTCATAAAAATGCTTCGCGATTTCTGACGGCGCCGCACGCTGCGCACCGTTTTCAGATCATCGCGAAGCGAATTTTATTATGAAATGACTTTTCCTTTTTTTCCGGAATCCTTTGGTGCAGGCTCCTCAGAGCCGCCGCGGTCGGTAAAGACGCGCTCTGCATCATCCGGCTCCTCCTCCGCCTCCGGATTGACCTCACCCGTCTGCTCGTAATACGGGTTGATGACGAATTTCTGGATGACGGGATAATGAATGAACATCACCGTAAAGCCGATAAATGCAGCCGGGAAAAACGCGACCAGAAACATCATGGCACTCTGAATCCAGATCAGCAGCATCGTAATGCCGATCATCGCGATAATGCAGACTGTGGTGAGAATGCACTGCTTGACCGACAGGACAGAGAGCATGAACGAATTTTTCAGCACGCTGGATTTCTTCAGGGTTGTTGTGACCTGAAGCGGGATGAGGTAATAATTCATGAACAGCAGAATGATTGCTGCCGAGAGCGAGATGCCGAACATGAGATACACGCCCCTGCCCATTTGCCCCGCAAGCTGCGGATAGACCCAGTATCCCGATACGACCGAGAGAATGACAAGCAGATCAATCAGCCAGAACAGGACGGAAGCGCCGAAATTGTTTTTGAAGCCCTTTTTGAATTCCTCCGCGAAGAAGAACGGCTTGTCCAGCACAATGAGCCGCAGAACCTTTGTGGCGCCCGCAATGGTCGGGCCGACAAGAATCACCTGCACAATCAGCAGAAAAATGACCATCGGAACGGTGAATTTATTGTGCGTCTCCATGTAGAAGATCAGCGAAAGCAGCAGCGGCGCGTGAAAGCAGGTGATGATGAGATTCAGCGTCAGCAGCTTGCCGAAATTCCGCCAGAGCAGCTCCCAGTATCGGAAAAACGGCTTTTTTTTCGGGGCATTGGGATTGATGCCCGGCCCCGGATTCTGATAGCCTCCAAAGAGACCCATCGGAGAACACTCCTTCCAAGAAATTCCGGTAATTCAGACAGCACCGCGCAAAGCCCGCCTGACGGCTCGGCGGCTTATCTGCTTGCATCTGAACCGCAAGCTCTGTGCGGTATTGCCTTACACATCATACAGATGCCGCAGAGAGCAGCAGTCTGTCATTCATCAGCCAGAGCAGAACGGTGTGCATTCCTGCGGCGGCCACAGCCAGCAAAAGCCGCACCAGCATGTGATACAGCACGCTCCGAAGCTGCCCGGTAATCTCCTCCTGAGCCTGTCCGCGCAGCAGATATCTTGCGGCCGCGCCGGAGAGTGAAAAGCACTCCCGCACCGCACCGACCAGAATCAGCAGACTGAGATACGCAAACGGCAGAATGAGGATTGCCGCCGCATAAAACGCCTGCCGGAACGGATACTGTGCGAAGCAGTCCGCCATTGCAGCGCCGGAGGCCATACCGCGCAGCACCAGCAGCAGCAGCATGACCGGCTGTCCGAAGGCTGCCGTTCCGCTGAACAGAATGCCGCAGAGCAGCACCGGCAGCGGCCGGAATGCCTCAGTAAACACATCCCAGAGCGTTCGCTCCGCGGCAGAGGCGCGCATGCCCTGCATCAGCAGCGGCATGTCCGCGAGCTGCGGCAGCCGCGCATAGAGCAGGACACCGCCTGCCGTTCCCGCGAGGCTGAGCAGCAGAAGCAGCTTTACCGGGTCGGGCGGCGTGCGGAGCACCGTGCTCAGACGGCCTGTCCGTGCAGAGAGCGTCCGGAACAGAATTTGATTCATTGCTTTCATATGCATCCCTCCGCTTCACTCTATGCGGCGGATGCCTGAGATTATGCCTCTTTTTTGACGCCGGCCAGCTCATAGGCGCGGTTCGTGCAGCTTTCGCAGCATTTCTGCACCGTACCGGTCAGATCGCCGGCATAGAGCCTGTCAAGGCCGGCAAGCGTTGTGCCGCCGGGCGAGGACACCATTTTGATGAGCTCGTCGATCGAATAGCCGGAATCGGTCATCATTTTTGCCGAGCCGATCATGGCCTGTGCAAAGAGCCGCAGCGCGGCACCTTCATCAAGACCGGCGGTTTTGGCGTAATCGAGGAAGCCCTTGGCATAGAGATACAGAAATGCGGGCGAAGAGCTGTTGACCGCGATGATCTCGCGCATCTTGTCCTCCGGAATCTCCTCTGCGATGCCGCAGGTCGAGAACAGTGCCTTTGCGAGCGCGAATTCCGCATCGGTAATGCCGTCGCATTTTGCGAGTGCCGTTGCACCGAGGCCGAGCATCAGGGGCGTATTGGGCATGACGAGAATGATTCTCGCATCGGGAATTGTGCGGGAGCGGATGAACTCTGCGGAAATGCCCGCACAGATCGAGATGATGACCTGTTCTCTGCGGAGCTTCAGTGCCTCCAGCACGCCGCCGAGCACCTGCGGCTTGACCGCGAGCACGAGATAATCCGCCGCGTCACAGAGCGCCTGTGCGCTTTCGCAGGGCATCACACCTGCATCGCGCAGCTTTGCGAGCTTGTCCGCATCGGTATCGTAGGCGAGAATCTGCGAGACCTCGCCGCTTTTGCAGATTTCAGAGGCGGCGATGCCGCGCATCATTGCGGTGCCCATATTGCCTGCACCGAGGAATCCGAGCTTCATAAAAATTACACTCCTTTGGGGTATCTCCGCAGTCTCATGCGACGCTGCGCTGCTTGCCGAACACGCCCTTATAGGTTTTGAGCAGCACGGGAATCACGACAATCACAAGCCCGATATCAATGGGCAGCTCAATGAGATTTTTCGTGACGCGGGCCGCGAGCATGGCGGGCAGTGTTTTCTTGGAGCCGAACAGGAAATAGATCGCGAGCGTATTGAGGCAGACATTGATGACTGCGACATCCAGCACGCGCGCCGTAACCGACCGCACGAGCATTTCGACGTCATAGCCCCTGCCGCTTCTGCCGGAGAGGCGGCGGTATGCGACCATGCCGTAGATCAGTCCCTGCACCATTGCGATGCCCGTAAAGACCGGATTGAACGAGCCGGAGGGCTTGACCATAAAGCCGACCAGATCGCAGATGCCTGCGCCGAACATGCCGACGACCGGGCCGTACAGCACGCCGATTGCGGCGATTGCGAGAAAACCGAAGTTGATCTTCAGCGATTCGGAGGGCTGGATCGTGACGAATTCCAGCGCGGCATAGATTGCGATGAGCAGACCGGTGACGCTCAGGCAGCGGATGTCCTTCAGCTCAGCGGCCGACTGACGGAAAATACGAAAATACTTCATAAAAAACACACTCCTTTGTACTCATACTGAACGCACAAAGGAGTGATGCTGTTTCCCTTATGCCTCAGCGGGATGCGAAGACCGAACCGCAAACGCTCCGTATTGCAGGAGGTTTTTCGTCCGAGCGGCAACTCCCCGTCCGCACGGCACTTGACGCAGGGCCTTCTACTCTGGCGCGGAGAGGATTCTGTCATCCCCGCGTGGCATGAACATGATGTCCGGCTCAGATGCTGATGATCTGTGTGAGGTCATAGAGGTCGTCATCAAACGGCTTTTTCATCTGAAGCGCCTCCTGAATATCGTAGTCCACGAGCTTATCGCCGCGGACGCCGACGACACGGTTGCCGACGCCCTGCTCCAGCAGGTTGACGGCATAATTGCCCATCCGGCTCGCGAGCACTCTGTCGCGCACGGTCGGTGAGCCGCCGCGCTGGACATGGCCGAGGATTGTTGCACGGGAATCGATGCCGGTTTTCTCCTCAATCTCCTTGGCAATCTCCTGAGAATGGCCGATGCCCTCCGCGACAACGATGATGAAATTCTGCTTGCCGAGCTTGCGGCTGGCCTGCATTTTTTCGATGATCGAGCTGAGATCGTAGGGCTTTTCGGGACACAGCACCTCAACGGCGCCGCAGGCAAGTGCGGTATTGACCGCGATGTAGCCGGCGCCTCTGCCCATGACCTCAACGACGGAACAGCGGTCGTGGCTGTGGCTGGTATCGCGCAGCTTATCGACAAGCTCCATGACGGTATTCATGGCAGTATCGTAGCCGATGGTGAAATCGGTGCTGGAAATATCGTTGTCGATCGTGCCCGGCAGGCCGATGCAGGGGATGCCGTGGCGGGAAAGATCGCCTGCGCCGCGGTAGGAGCCGTCGCCGCCGATAACGACGAGGCCCTCGATGCCGAGGTCATGGCAGGACTGCACAGCCTTCTGAACGCCGGCCTCCTGCTTGAACTCAAGACAGCGCGCGGTAAACAGCAGGGTACCGCCGCGCTGGATGATCGAAGAAACGGAGCGTGCGTTCATCTCGAACACATCGCCGTTCAGGAGACCGTTATAGCCTCTGCGGATGCCGAGCACCTCCATGCCCTTGTAGAGCGCGGTACGGACGACAGCACGGATCGCTGCATTCATGCCCGGCGCATCGCCGCCGCTGGTCAGAACACCGATTCGCTTCATAATTGTAATTCCTCCTCGCATTCACAAACGCCGGCCTTCAAAGGCGCCGGCATAATTTTCATATTTCATATAAGCAGCATTTGCCACTTTTATTTTACCACTTTTTCAGAATTTGTCAAGGGGGCTGAGCCCTGTTTTTTTCGGATATGCCCATTTGCACAAAAAACGCCCGCTGATTTGGTCAGTTTTACAAAGTACGGACTGCGGACGCGGCGGTGCGGAAGGACGGTCTCTGCCGGCGGCGGAAATGCGCTGCCGTTCATATTTCCGCTTGGTTGCCAGACCGCCGCGGATATGGCGCTCCTGCTTGTTTTTCTCGGTAATTTCGCGGACGCGCTCATAGAGGCCGGCATGCAGCACCGGCAGCCGGACAGAGATATCCTTATGTACGGTCGATTTGGAAATGCCGAAGGCCTTGGCAGTGCTGCGGACGGTTGCGCCGTGCTCCGCAATGTAGGTTCCGAGTGCGACAGCGCGGTCATCGAGCGCCTGTGCGCGTGCCTGCGCGGCGCAGCATCCGGAGCAGTGCCCGGTACGGTTATGTTTTCTCACAGTGCTTCACTCCTCGTGCGGATTCCCATTCAGCGGAAATCCGTCCTGCTTCAGCATATGCGGAAAATGCACAGGAAATGCGGGGAGCGTCAGATTTGTGAAACGGCAGTGCTTCAGGGAAGGCCGAGCACGGTGCGGGGGTCGGATTCGATCTCACCGGGTCTGATGTCAGATTCCGTATAGAAGGAGATGATCGTGTAGGAATAGACCATATACCCGCGGAGCAGATCGCGGTAATATGACATTTCCTCATTCGTAATCATCTGGCTCTCGGAGCCGCGTGCTTCATCGGTGGATACAGACGCGACGGGGATTTTTTTGCCGTCCTCAGAGAGATAAAAGACACGGTATCCGCAGGTGCCGATGCCCTGATACATGTCGAAATATTCCTGTCCGAGCGAATAGTATCTGTCATTTTCACCCTTGTAAAGATAGAGATTGAAGAAGCCCGCCGCATGGGATTCGCCGCCGCTTGTCTCAAATATTTTTGAGACGCTGCCGTTTTTGACGGTATACACCTTCGCCGTATACATGCTGTTGCCCTCATCGTGAACAACGATCATTTCAGGCTCGCCGTCATGTGTCACATCCTCTGTGACGACGCGGTCGGACATGCTGCAATAGCTTTTGAAATAATTGCGGTAGAGGTCTTTGCGCGAGCTGACGAGCGGTGCGGGCTGTGTCGTGCGGACGGTCGTGAGGGTTGTGGTTTCGGTCTGTGTTTGGGATGCAGTTGTTTCCGTTTGGGTTGCGGTTGTCTCGCCGGGCTGTCCCTTTGAGACATACAGCTTCACCGCAGTTCCCTGCGGCACTCTTGTGCCAGCCTGAATGCTTTGCGAAATGATCCGGTATTTCCGCTCATCGCTTTCGCGGTAGACAGTTTCCGGCTTCAGTCCGAGCTGTCTGGCCTGCGACAGCGCAAAGGAATAATCGCTGCCGACAAAATCCGGCATCACGATCCGCCCGTCATCCGGCCCGGAGACTGCCGGCTCCGAAACGGTGCTGACCGCTTCAGAGGATTCGGCAGTGGAGGAGGATGAGGAGGCTTTCTGTGCAGGCTGATCCGTTCCGCCGAAGAAGCCGGCTGCAAACAGAATGCCAGCCGCCAGCGCAGTTCCCGCGAGCAGCGTCAGGACGACCGGGAGCACAAAATGCCGCTTCGGCGGTTCGGGCGGTTCGGACGGTTCGGGCGGTTCGGGCTGCGGAGCCGGAACCGGTCTGACACGGTCATTCTTCTGCGCGGGTATGGGCATAAGCTGCTGAATCATCCGCGGCTCCTCCTCCGGGCGCGGCTGAAAGACCGCCGGAACAACGCGCCGCACCATTTCATCCGAGACAAAGGGATCCTCCGCAATGCCGGTCGCATCGGGGACAAAGGGCTTCCGTGCATCCGGGTTCACATCCGGCCGGATCTGCGAGATCACATCGTCCGAAGAAAAACGATCGCCGGTAATTTCGGGCGGGTCATCGTCCGAGGCTGCCGTCAGCGCATCCGAAATGGAAAGTGTCGGGTCGTCCGCAGCGGGACGGTAAGCCGGAAACTGTACGGCGGCATTTGCGCGCATTTCGCCGCAGATACTGCACCGCACCGCATTGACCGGGTTATAGCTTTCGCAGCGCATGCACTGCCAGACCTGATTCTCCATGGTTTGATTCCTCCGGGTGTTTCATTGGTAACAGTCTCAGAGCGCCGAGAACACCTCGCCGATTTTGTCATGCAGCACGAGGTCGGCGCGGGCATCGAGCGGGGTTTCGTCGCGGTTGACGAGCGCGAGCGTGTTCCCGCGGAAATAGTGGATGAGCCCGGCAGCGGGATAGACTGCCAGCGAGGTGCCGCCGATAATCATCATGTCAGCCTCGCGGATGCAGCGCACGGCCTCCTCCATGACGTCATTGTCGAGCGCCTCCTCATAGAGTACGACATCGGGCTTGATGAGCCCGCCGCAGGCTTCACAGCGCGGGAGGCCGCGGGTATCGCGGATATAGGCAGCGCTGTGGAATTTGCCGCAGTCCATGCAGTAATTGCGCAGGATGCTGCCGTGCAGCTCCAGCACCTTTTTGCTGCCTGCCGCCTGATGCAGCCCGTCGATATTCTGGGTAATGACGGCATTGAGCCTGCCCTGCTGCTCCCATTCAGCGAGCTTTTTGTGCGCGGCATTGGGCTTTGCATCGTGGCTGAGCAGCTTGTCGCGGTAGAATTTGTAGAATTCTTCGGTATGCTGCAAAAAGAAGCGGTGGCTGAGGATGGTTTCGGGCGGGTAGTCATATTTCTGATGATACAGGCCGTCCACGCTGCGGAAATCCGGAATGCCGCTTTCGGTGGAGACGCCTGCGCCGCCGAAGAATACGATCGTCTTTGCTTTTTCCACTGCCTCGCGGAGCTGTTCGGTTGTCGCTGTCATAAGAATTCCTCCTTTTGGTTATTGATTCAGATCGGTTATCCGATTATTTCCGGCTTCAGACTGCCACGTACATGACAGAAATGCACAGCCGGAAACGCGCAGCCTGTCACGGCCGGTACGGTATTTTTCCGCCGCAGTCCGATGAAAACACAGTACAGCGGCAGAGCCGAGTTTTTTCGGGCATATTCAGCAGCGCAGACGATTCCTTCATCTTATCTGCAAAATCGGAACACAGCGTTGCGCTTTTATCTGACGTCGTAATAAAACCGGTCGGCCGCCGCGCGGTCTTTGCCGGTAAACAGCGCCTTGGTGAGCTTTCTGTTTTTCAGCAGATACCAGTCGCCGAATTCATCGAATTTCCGGCTGGATGTAATGACAAATGCTTTTTTGAGCGTACCGTACTGCCGGCCGGTCTGTTTGCCGTAGCGCATCAGCCGGGAGGCGAAGTCGAGGTCCTCCAGACTGACGAGGGATTCGTCAAAGCCGCCGATTGCCTCGAAATCATCCTTCCGGAACCAGAACATCGCACCGGAAAGGAACCCGCCGCTTTTCAGTATGGCCGGTATCATCCGGAACGCGATATACAGCGCGGAAACCAGGATACCCGGCGACATGCGGTCGAATTCCGGCCGTGTGCCGCCGCCGATAAAGCGGCCGCTGTTCAGCTTCTGCCGGATCTCCTTCAGCGCATCTTTTGTCATGATGCTGTCTGCGTCGATCGTAACGATGATATCCCCGTCTGCGGCTCTGACGCCCGTATTCCGGATTGCAGCGATGCATTTTTCATGATTTTCGACAACCTTTGCGCCAAATCGCGCAGCGATCTCGGCTGTGCGGTCGGTGCAGCGGTTTGCGGCGACAATGACCTGCACCGAGCAATCCGGCACCTCCCTTGCCGCATGCTTGATGCTGCGCAGACATTTTGCGATATACTGTTCTTCATTGTGTGCCGGAATCACAACGGAAAAATCATATTGTTTCTTCATCGTATTTCATCTCCTGATAATCATAGGATAACCGGAACGGTACGGTTCAGCGTCAGCGAATAGAGGAAGCACGCCTTGACCGGCTTCTGCATCAGCAGCCGCAGCGCCTCTGCATAGAGCCTGATCTGTTCGGTATAGTGTCCGAGCAGGTCCTCTGCGCGCTGGACGCGGTCGGTTTTGTAGTCCGCGAGCACGATGCCGTCCGCTTCCTCAAACACCAGATCCATGATGCCGGTGACCATTCCGTCCGTGCCGGCATAATCGCTGCCGAGCTGCGCAAGCGGCCCTGTGAGTGTCAGGTCGCTGAGCCGGACGGTGAATTTCTTTTCGCGCCAGACCTGCTTTGCATTGCAGATGCGTGCATACAGCGCTGTCTCAAAGAAGGCGGAGATTCCGCTCCGGGAAACGGCATCCGCCTGCTTTGCAGTGAGCCTGCCCTTTTCGCGCAGTCTTGTTATCTCTGCCGGAACGTCCTTCGCCGCGGCGGAAAAATCCGCATACTGCAAAAAGGTATGGACGGCCGTGCCGCGCTCCGCACCGGAGAGCCCGTGCTTTTCGCGGACAAACTGCGGCCGGCGCAGCGGTGCGGAGAAGTCCTCGGCCTTCGCCAGCTCCGAAACGCCGTATTTCGCGGTGAGATGCGCCTCTCTGCTTTCGTATTTCCACGCACACTGCGCCTTGAGCCGTTCGGTCAGTGCGGGGTCTGCGGATTCTGCTGCGGCATCCTGTTCGCCGTCCTGTGCTGCCGCATCCGCGTCCTCCGGCTCAATGCGGTCAATCCGCACGGAGATCAGCGGCTGTGACGGGTCGCTGCCGCAGGTGAGGTCAAATTCGCGCCGCAGCATTTCGCATGCCGGATTCCGGATCAGCGCACACATCAGCCAGTCGCGCATGTTGGTCACCGAGCCGGTCAGGCTGTCGGACTGCCCGCCGAAGGCGTCCTGCTCTGCGGCAAAAGCACGGAGCGTGTCGCCGTATTTGGCACTGTGCGTCACGGGCAGAATCAGGTGTTCCTTTGCGCGGGTCAGCGCGACATAGAGCAGCCGGAGCTCCTCGCTGCGCATTTCCGCCTCGCTGCGCTGCAAAATGGCAAGATAGGGCAGCGTAACGCCGGCGGTGAGCAGCTCCGGGTCATGCAGCCGGAAGGCCAGCCCCAGCTCCGCATGATACTGAAACGGCTCCTTCGCATCCTTTCCGGTGAAGATATCATCGGTGCGGACAAGAATCACAAACGGCGCCTCCAGCCCCTTCGAGGCATGAATCGTCTTGATCTGCACGACATTTTCCGTGCCTGCGGGAACGCCCCCGCCCTCAAGGTCCTGACCGCGGCTGAGCAGCGCATCCACATAGCGCAGAAATGCCGAAAGCCCGCCGCCGCTGCTCTGCTCAAAGGCCTTTGCATGCGCGATCAGTGCGCGGAGATTGGCTTTTTTCTGCTCGCCGCCCTGCGTCATCTGCATCATGCCGAGAAAATCGGTCTGCCGGTATACGCGCCGGATGAGCTGCTCCGGTGTTTCCATGGCCGAGCAGAGCCGCATGGATTCGAGAAAATCACAGAAGCGTCTGCATTTTTGCAGCAGCGGCGTATCCGTCTGCGAATTGCCCTCCGCAGCATCGGCAAGCATTTTCTGCATTGTCTGAAACAGGCTGTGCTTTCTGTCATATACGCGCACGGCGGTCAGCTCATCGAGCGTAAAGCCGATCATCGGAGAGAGCATTGCCGCCGCCGCAGGAATATCGAGCAGCGGATTATCGACCGCACGAAGAATATCGAGCAGGAGCATGATTTCCGGCGATTTGAGGTAGCCGCTCTGCTCGGTGCGGCAGACCGGAATGCCGCGTTCGGTCAGTGCGGCTGCATATTCCTGCACATGGGTCTTGCTGCGGATCAGCAGCAGAAAATCCTTCGGCGCGCAGGGGCGCACCGAGCCGTCCGCGGTCCGGACGGGCGTATGCGCGGAGAGGTGCATCGCAATGCGTTCCGCGACGGCGCGCGGCTCGTCAGCGGGAGCCTCCCGGCTGTTTTCGAGCAGGAGCAGCTCGACGGGTCTGTCCGCTTCGGGATATTCCGCACCGCGCACCAGCTTCTGCGATTCGTCATAGTCTATTTCGCCGATCTGCCGCGTCATGAGCTGCGAAAAGATGAGATTGACAAAGTCAACGATCTCCTGTGCGCTGCGGAAGTTTTTGTTCAGGCGGATGCAGGTGTTTTCGGTCAGCATCGGCGAAGTATATTCCGCACTCTCGCGCATTGCACGGGAAAAGTTATTCGGATTTGCATTGCGGAAGCGGTAGATGCACTGCTTGCTGTCACCGACCGTGAACAGATTGCTGCCGCAGCGTTCGGCATTTCCGCCGCGCGAGAGCATCCGGAAGATCAGGTCCTGCTGATTGTCCGCATCCTGAAACTCGTCGATCATGATGAATTCGTACTGCTGTGAAAGCTGCTCCGCAAGCGGTGTTTTGTGAATATTGCCGTCTGCATCGCGCTCTGCCAGCAGCGAGAGCGTCATGCGCATGACGTCGCCGAAGCCGACGGCATTTTTCGCGAGCTTCTGTGCAGCCAGTTCTTCGGAAAAGTCCCTGACCAGACGGTCGAGCGCCCGCAGCACCGCGCCGTGCCGGACAAAATCGGAATCCGCAAAGCGCAGCGCCGCCGCCCATTTTTTCCGCAGATTGTCACGCAGCGCTTTGCCCTTGTCGCGCAGCGCCTTGACCGCCGCCCATTTTTCCGCATCGACATTCTTTCCTGCGCGGCTGAGCCGGCCGTCGGGCTTTGCCGCGATCAGCTCGCTGAGCCGTGCAAAGCCGTCCTCTGCGAGCACTGTCCGGAGCTTTTCTGCCTCTGCAGCTTCATCGCAGATCACTGCGAAATTCTTTCCGGCATCGAGTTCCCTGCCGAGTTCGACTGCCTTGTTATAATACATACAGACGGTGTCCAGCTCTGCCGCGATTGCCGCCGCCATCCGCTTCTGCATCTCGCCGCTTTCGTAGAGCGCAGCCGCATCGGAGAGCAGCGATTCGCCGAACGGCGTTTCCTCAGCCTTGCCGTAAAGCGCGAGCACAATGCGCTCCAGCGGGGTATCATCCTGTGTGCAGAAGGCATCGAGCAGCAGCTTTTGCTGCGCTTTTACTGTTTCATCCTCAGCAGCAGCCGCACTGAAGCGCTCCAGCACTGCCGCGGCGGCCGTACTGCGCAGGGTGCTTTCCTCTGCCGGCTCCATGATGCGGAATCCCGCAGAAATATTCAGTGCCGCGAACTGCTCCCGCAGCAAATCGAAGCAAAAGCTGTGGATCGTTGAGATTTTTGCACTTTGCAGCATCGTCTGCTGCCGGCGGAGCCACGGGTCGTCCGGCTTTTGCAGCACATAGCTTGTCAGGGCGCGGTTCAGTCTGGTGCGCACCTCGCCCGCCGCATCGCGCGTAAAGGTCACGACGACCATGCGTTCAGCGGGGCAGGGATGCCCGGTATCGGACAGCAGGCGGATCAGCCGCTCGACCAGCACCGAAGTCTTGCCGCTGCCCGCCGCCGCACTGACGACGACCGAAGCGCCTCTGGCGTCAATCGCTGCCTGCTGTTCCGGTGTCCATCTGCTCATCGGTCATCGCCTCCGTTTCTCCGTTCATGATCTGCTGCATGGCCGCAGCCGCTTCCCTGTCACTGACCGGAATGCGCATCCGGTCGGTGTCGCTGTCCGTGATACCGCAGAGCGTGCGGTAATCGCAGTATGCGCAGGCATTGGCATAGAAATGACTGTTCTGCTGTTTTTTCTTCATCGGGCTCGGCGCGGTTTCGCCTGCCGCGATCAGTGCCGCCGTATCCCGCACAATGCCCTCGACATAGGTGCGCAGACGGGCAAGCTGCTCCGGTGTGAACACCTGTGAATCAACGGTCAGCTTCAGTGCATCGCCGCCGTCATCGTCGCCGGCAAGCTGCACGGGAATGTACACACCGGCGATTTCCTGCTCCATTTTCGAGAGAATGCCGCGGTCACAGAGCACTGTGCCGCTCATGCGGAAATACCGGCTGATATAATCCGCCACCGGCTCGGCATCGCCGCGATCCCGGCTTTTCGGCATGCCTGCGGGCATATACAGCACACCTGCCGGCTCCGCATCCGGATAACAGGACGGGTCGTCGAGCAGTGCGAACAGGTACAGCAGCATTTGCAGATTCAGGCCGTAATAGATATCGCCGAGGAAGAATTCCTTTGCGCCGGTTTTGTAATCCACGATGCGCAGATAGCGCCTGCCGTCCTGCTCGGTGAGATCCACGCGGTCGATTTTTCCGTTCAGGGTGAGCTGCATGCCGCCGGGCAGCGTCAGCCGGAAGGGCGCGGTGCCGGTCTCATCGCCGACTCTGCCGATGACCAGCTCACAGGCATCGGGGGAAAACTGCGACTGCCGCATTTCCTCCTGCGTATGATGCAGCAGCGCAGTCATACGGGCGGTCATGCGGGAATACTGCTGCAAAAAACGTGCCGGTCTGCCGGTTCCGCCGCCGAGCTGCTCGCGCAGAAAATCCTCTGCACAGCGCTCTGCATGCGCCTGCAAATCCGCATGGGTCATTGCAAGAAAATCCGCACGCTCGGGGTGCTCCCGGAACAGCCGCTCCATGCAGGTGTGGACAAGATTGCCGCTTGAAAGCGGATTCAGATCCTGCTTTCTTCTCGGCAGCAGCCGCAGATTATTCGCGCAGAAGCCCATGAACGGACATTTGACTGCATTTTCGATCTGCGTTGCGGAAACGGTCATGGTATCGCCGGTGAGCTTCCGCAGCAGCGCTTTGTCATGCACATTCAGGCGGTCGGGATCGGCGGTCTGCCGCAGCCGGCTGAGGCGCTCCGCCTCCTCCGGAATCTCCTCCAGCATTGCCCGCACCGATGCCTGCTCACGCGGTGTGACGGTGTAATCCTGCACAAAGCTGTAATATGCCGCCGCCTTCGTGGAAACATAGAATTCCGTTCCCATGCGGTCGGCATAATCGAATTGCAGACCCGGCAGGAGCGTCCGCACGTCGCCCAGCAGCGCCGACGGCACACATTTGCTGCCGTTTTCGCCCGCGAGCGGATAGCTGAGCCAGAGCCGCTCCGAGGCCGCGGAAAGCGTCTTGTAAACGATCAGGCGCTCGTCTGCGCAGAGGTCGCGCACCGAGCGGGACAGTGCGACGCCCTGCTCATGCAGAAGTGCACGCTCCTGCTCCGTGAAGAAGCCGCCCTCCTGAATATCCGCAGGAAACTGACCGTCATTCACGCCGAGCACAAACACCGCCCGCGGCTCATCGTATCTGGCCGCCGCCGCACTCTGCACTGTCACGGCATCGAGCGTCTGCGGCGGAACGGGAATCTGATTTGTGCGCAGAACCGCAGTCAGCAGGTCGGTGAGCTGCTGCGGGGTCACGGGAATTCCGGTGAGTGCATCATGCAGCGCATCCAGCAGCTCGGTAAAGCGGTTCCACAGTCTGCGGAGCGCTCTGCCGCCCTCGACATCGCCCTCCTCGTTCATCCGGGCGGCCAGTCCGCCGACGCGCATCGGCACGCCGGTCTCGTCCATGCAGCGGTACAGCGCCTCACAAAGCGCTGCGCCGGTGATCTCCGGCATCCGTGCGGCCTTCCGCATCCGCAGCACCGCAGGCATCAGCTTTTGCCGGATCGCCTCCATACGGGCTTCGGGGTCGGTCTCCTTTGCAAAGGTACGCTCCCACTGCTCGCCCTCGATATCCCAGATATAGGCATAATTTTCAAGCATCGCCGCCTCTGCCGGATGCAGCGGGCTGAGCTGCGTTTTCAGCAGCAGAAGAATCTGATCGGTTGTTGTGCGCTGCATCAGCGAGAGCAGGCACAGCGGCAGCTTCATGACGGCCGTATACAGAACCGAGCGGCGCAGATCCATGAAATACGGGATGTCATAGCGCCGGAATGCCGCTTCGAGCAGAAAGCCATAGCGCTCCGGGTCATGCATGACGACCATGATATCGCGGCAGCGCATGCCCTGCTGCATCAGCCTGCGAATCTGCGCGGCGGTATATTCCGCCTCCAGTGTAATATCCCGCGCCTCGGTGACTGTCACGGCAGGCTTTGCAGGATAGGCGGGCATCTCGGAGGTGAACAGATACCGGCTCAGATGCGCAAGCGAGGCATCGTGAAAGCGGTGCTGCGCCTCGCAGCGGATGTATTCGGTTCCGGTATTCTGCTCCTTTGCAAGCCTGCGGAGCTGCCGCGCCGTCTGGTTGACCGCATCGAAGCGGGTATAGTCCGGCGCATCGGGGTCATCGGTGCGCAGCGCGATCCAGACCTCCGCCGCATCGCGCAGCATCACCTGAAGCATCGCGTACTGGTCGCCCGTGAAGGATTCGTATTCATCGAGAAAGATATGTGAACCGGCCAGACAGCCGGACGCATCTGCTGCCGCTGCCGCATTGATCGGGTCGCGGAGGACATCGCGCATGCCGCGGCGCTCCAGCTCACCCAGATAATCCGCGTAAATACGTGCAATATCGTACAGCTTTTCGGAAAGGACGCCGCTTGTGCCGGCGGAGGCCTGCAAGAGCTGTTCGGGTGTGCTGCCCGACTGCATCAGCTCATTTAGCTGGGCGGTCATTTCTGCGAGAAACGCGGGCTTTTCCGCATGACGGCCGTAAAAGCGCAGCGCATGGGCATCTGCAAGCTGATGCAGAAGCCGGTGCAGCACGACGGTTTTCACGACATCGTCTGCGGCATCGCGCGGCTGCCCTGCGAACTGCTCCAGCAGCTCTGCGGTCAGCAGCCGGAATGTGCCGGTGCGGATGCGGTTGAAATCCGCAGCGCCGAGCGCGTCGTACAGCTTGCGGTCGTAGGTAAACGCGAACTGCTCCGGCACAAGCGTCCGGACCTCGCCGCCTGCGGCCGCAGTTTCATTGATTTTTTGTATCAGCAGTGTGGATTTTCCGCAGCCTGCGCCGCCGAGGATCATATGCAGCATAGCGGTTGCCCTCCCTTTCTGCGCGGATAATTGTCTGTTACTGATATTATAGCATAGAATGAAAAAAAGTTCAATGGGAGAAGAAAAATGAGAGTGGCCAATCGGGGATTTTATCGTTCAAATATCAGTCTGTACAAGCGTGGTACATATTATTATGCAATGCGCGAGAGAAAAAGCAGACCCGGCACAATCGTTGTACCGGGTCTCAGTTATCTGTTCAGAGGAGATGCTCACTGCCGGCCGAGTGCAGAATAGGGGAGCATCCTTGCGAGGTAGCTCATGAGCTTGCTGAGGTCATTGGCATCCACATTTCCGCTGTACTCCACATCGGAATTGGCTTTGTTTTCCTCAGCAAATTCCGCATCGGTCAGGGTCGGGTCGTCGCCGACTGCGCGTGCCAGCAAAACGGCATCCATGATATTGACTTCACCGTTGCAGTCGGTATCGCCCCAGACGATCTTGCTGACCGGCTCTTTGGTTGTTTCCGTTGTCGTTGTTGTGGTAACGGTCTCGGTTGTCGTGGTTGTTGTAACCTCGGTTGTGGAGGTTGTCGTAACCTCAGTTGTGGAGGTTGTTGTAACCTCGGTTGTGGAGGTTGCAGTAGTTGTGGTTGTAGTCGTGGTGGCAGTTGTAGTTGTCGCGGTCTCGGGCGTCTGCTCACCGGTAAACACGGTGCAGGGCTTTGC
>JAFXZM010000001.1 GCA_017541275.1 Oscillospiraceae bacterium
GAAGATAAAAATATCTCATAAAGCCGGTACTTATTTTCATGCTGTTTGCTCCTGAAAAAAATGCCTTTCATCCGCTTTTTTCAGCGGCTTTTTTCATTCCGGATTCAGTCATCTGTCCGATCAGCTTGGTAATGTGTCCGGAACGACGACCGTACCGCTCGCCGCTGCGAATATACGAAATATCGGCAGAGGCACTTGTTTTCAGCTTGACCTCCAGCTTCATCTCCGTGCGGTTGACCGGAACAACATCAATGCGGTCGATCATCGTTTTCGCCATTTCATGAAAAAGGTGGCTGACATGGAGCTTCGCAATCCGTTTGGACTTCGTAACGGTCAAATCATTCTGATAGAGGATATTTCTAAAAGTGAAAATGGACTGCGCTGTAATTGCGTTTGTCCAGCTTGTAATGAACCCTTTGAAGCAAGGATGGGTGATATTCGTCGGCACCATTTTGCTCATAGTGGACAGGGCTGCGATGAAATCAATGCCTACCTTACAGGATTATATATGTTGCTGAATGAGTATATAACATCCGGCAATCCGCTTTATACTCCCCCTGTGATTGTAGCATTCGATCTTTCTGCTCATTTTTACTTGACCGAAGAAAACATAGCTGATCACACTCGTCTGCTTTCTGAATCACAGGATAAAGAGCATGAGATATGCTTATATGACAGTAAAATGATTCGTTTCACATCTACAGAGATAGTGAAGGATACAAAGGAGCGTCCCAAAGGAATTCTTGCTGAATTTCGAGGAAGAAAGCTCGCTATTAGAATCACACCGCCGGATACAGTATGCAAGTTAGGTTCAGTATCGCAATATCAAGACTATCCGACATTGGAAATTGATCTGTCCGCAGCCGCAGAGATGTTGCAAACGAACAAGAAAGAAGCTGTTTTTCAATACTTGTTAAATCACCACTCGATTTATCGTTGGATTTCCAATCCCATTATTTCGGAAGCGTACCCAAAAATCATGAAGCGTTCAAAGGCATACTATGATGCCGCACAATCACGGATAAAACAAGAAGAAGCACAGCGTAAAGCGGATGCTGTTCACCGCGCAGAAGAAGCAAAAAAACGCTTTGAAGAACAAGCACGAATCCAAAGTGAATTTTTGAAGCAAAGAGAGGTCGAGCGGCAACAGCAGCAAGAAGAATGGCAAAAACGTCAAGCCGAAGAAAAAGCTTTGAGAGAAGAACAGGCACGCCGTGCAAAAGAAAAAAGTTATAATTTAGGGCTATCCGATGTGATAGGACAGTTTACACAACAAACTAGCATCATTCGTGATCGCTTTGGAAACAGATGGGTAAAATGTGAAGTGTGCGGTGCTATAAAGCAAGACATTGAGTTTTCGTCGTATGGAGGGCCGAACCACATTAATCTCGGCACTTGCAGAGAATGCAGCCGGAAGCAGCATAAAAGTTGACACAAGTAGCAACTTTGTTACTCAAGGAGCTTATTACGGCTTAATTTCGTCTGCCCGAACAGCACCCGTGCTGAATGGAGCAATATTACATTGAATCTGTGAGGTGTATTATGAGTAGAGTCCTTTTTTGTAATATAGCGTATATGAAGTTTTATAATGGAATTACACAGGATGATCGTCCCATAAATGGCGGCGAGTATGTACGGATTCATGGCGATGCAGAAGAAAAGAACAATTTTCGGACAGATCGTGATGTGGTACACGGATTCGTAGAAACGCATCATCACAGCGATAATGCTAATGGAATGCAACCAAATCAAATCCATATCGAACGAATTGATAAAGCCTTTACTAACGCAGAGCAAATAGAAGATGTTACAGTATTCTTCTGTGCAACGCCACCATTAGGAAAGCGTATCATCGTAGGATGGTATAAAAAAGCAACCGTTTTTCGTAATAGGCAGTTCAAAGAATACTTCGGTGATACACATGAATTTAATATCTGGGCTCGAAGTGAAGATGCGTACCTAATTCCAGTAGATAAACGAACATTTGAAGTTCCAAGGGGCAAAGGAGCTTTCGGAAGAAGTCAATTATGGTACGCAGAAGAGGCTCCAGATTATGTTGAGTCTGCGCTTCAGTATATTAAGCAAACAGAAGATAGTAGGGGGATGAGGTATGAGCGTGAAACCGCAGAGCATTTCCGATCTTGCAGAATATTGGTATGAGCTGACACCTGTGCAGCAGCAGTTCATGATCCAGCGTGCCAAAGGTCTGGTTGGAATGAACAAGATGCGAGCAGCCGGTGTGTGGCACGGAGATGAAATACTCCGAGCAGAATCCGGATTAGATCGGACAGATAAACTGCCAAAGCAGGAATCATAAAATAGCAGCAGTAGTGCTGTGCGTATAACCGTTGGTAGCATAGCAAAAGTCCCTGCAAGTAAATAACTTGCAGGGACTCAGGCGTAATAGTGCAGCAGATACGAAAAAATCGTCCGTTCAGACGATCTCGAAAAATATTTTCGTTCAGGTCTTGACTTGTATGACAAATTGTGCTATAATAGGAGAGGATTTAATAAAAGCATCACACAGGGCGCAGACGAATTGGCGTTCGCCTGCACCCCATAATCAGCTCGGTGGCTTCAACACCTGACTGACTTAGTGCAATGGCTATTATCGTGTCTCATTATAGCACGGTTATAGATATTTGTCAAGCCTTTCAGTTTCGTTGGTCGCGGCGCTGGGAGGCTTGATTTATTTCCGCCTGGGATATGTCGGGGGTTTGACTCGCAATCGTATCCCGATGTATCCGGCAGCTTGAAAACTGAATAATGTTGGTTATCCGGCTATCCGGCTCGTGGAGTGGGGACATATCCAGCACATCCGTCACATCCGCGATAACAACCTGTCTGGGCTTCCAGATCAACCTCCATGCTCTTTCTTTTCAGATAGGAGACAGGATAAGGTTTCGAGCGATCCAGTTGCATGACGGTGAATCGATAGGCATAACCGAGCGTTGCAATGAAAGCGAACCGGTCGCGCAGGGCGGTGATGAAATGATACACCCTGTAGGCTTTGCAAGCACACGGATAATTGACCAAGTGATAAACCAGACTAAATTAAAAAGAGCGAGCCACGAATTGCTTCGCAGCTCGCTGCGATAATTGGCAGGGGCAGAAGGAATCGAACCCTCGGCACGCGGATTTGGAGTCCGCTGCTCTACCAGCTGAGCTATACCCCTACGACTTGCTTATTATACCACAAATCCGGCGGCTTGTCAAGGGCTCGGAGAAACTTTTTTTGCGGGCGGGAGAAAAAGCGGTTTGGGGGTGTATGAAGCAGTATAAGGGATCAGAGCATGCGCAGCAAAGTGCCGAGCGTACTGCCGAGAATCGTCAGGTAGCCGATATCCTGTGTACTCCACTTGCGGAACCGTCCGAACAGACCGAATGAAATCAGAACAGACGGTTTGCCGTTCTGTTCGGACAGATACAGGACGGTGCCGAGGAGATTTTCCCGTTCGAGCAGGTGATAAACGTCATCGGCAATGCCCTCCAGCGCGTTGATGTTGTCGATCACACAAACGCGGTCTGCGGAGAACTGCTGAACAAACGGTGCCTGCACGAGCAGCTCAGCCGTACAGGAGGCGGGATGTCCCCAGCTAAATGCAGCGGACCAATCGGGAGCGGTAAAGACCTGAATGCCGTCCAGCCCGAACTGTTCTCCGATTCCGGCGAGCAAACCGGCGGGGTCAGGCTGCTGCGGTTCGGTCATCAGTCTGCGAACCAGATCGGCGACAAATCCTGCACGGCTCTGTGCGGGAGCCGCGGCATACAGATCAGCCAGCGAACGCGCACGGTTCGGCTGCACATCTCCGTGCTTGTTGACATCATAGATGACGTAGCGGTTATGGCCTTTTTCGCGGGCGATATACAATGCTTTATCCGCCTGCATGAAGAGCTCCTCATAATTTCTCGCGTCGATCGGATAGCAGGCGGCCCCCATGGAGCAGGTCACATGTGCCGGTATATGGCCGTTATCGCCGCTGCTTTCCCATGCCCATTCAAATTTTGTCCGGATTGCCCGGAGAATGCCGCGCAGGTCTGTTTCATCGGCAATGCCCTCCAGCACGAGCAGAAACAATCCGCCGCCGATTCTTCCGGCGGTGCCCCGCGTGCCGATCTCGGTTTTAAGGATATGCGAAAGCGTAAACAGTACCTCGTCGCCGAACATATGGCCGTAACGGTCATTGATTTCCTTGAATTCATCGACATTCAGCAGCACGAGGCTTACAATTCCGGCAGGCTGCGAGGCCAGAACACGCTTTGCATGTGCCGTGACGGCGCTTTTGCCGAGCAGATCGGTTGCGGCATCGCGGGTTGCCTCGATGAGCCAGCCGGGCTCCTTGCTTTTGTATTTCGCATGCAGAAAGCCGACGGTGCCGAGTACGGTTTTCCGTCCGGGGGCATCGGAGCGTGTGACGCCGCGGAACGCGCAGTATTCCATGCGCTGTCCGAGCGAGCAGATGCTTGTTTCCAGTTCGCACTGAAATCTGCTTGCACCTGCTGCGATTTCAGCACAGAGCTTTTCAAATTTCGGCAGGTCATGCGCTTCGACCATGCCCTTTTCGATTGCCTGTGCCTTCCAGTCATTCAGCCGCATATCAGTCAGGATGACCGCACGGCAGCAGTCAAACGTCAGTAGCTGAATGCGCTGTGTCCGGAAGGAGTATCGGAAGGCCATATCGCGCATCAGATTGAGATAAAACAGATAATCGGTGCGCTCTGCTGCTGTCTGCATCAGCATGCGCTGTGTCCGGAAGGCATCGGAGATCTGAAGCTGAAACTGGCGCTGCTCGCCCTCGCCGCGCACAGTCAGCCCGACCAGCATCCAGCGCCACTGCGCCGTGCAGCCCCGCATCCGCAGTGCAAGCTGCTCTGTCTGGCCGTCCCGCATTGCAGATGCAGTTTGCAGCAGCCGTTCCGTATCGGCATCGTGAACTGTCCGGAGAATGGAGTAGATCACATCGTCCCCGAAATAATGAAAGAATGCCGCATCCGCATACAGCATATGAAAATGAGCGTCCGTAGTGACCTTGCCGAGCATCATGCCCGCCGGTGCAGCCGGTTCCGCTGCTTTGACCGAATCCATTATGCATCCCCCCGTTTTGTGCTGAGCCGTTCGATTTATTATAACAAAAAACGCATTTTCTGTCAATGATTTTGCTGTATCAGACATAGGGCAGCACCGCACAAAGCCCGCCTGACGGCTTGGCGGCACATCTGCTTGCATCTTTTCCGTCATCCTGCACGAACAATCTGACAGGTCAAGTTTAGTTGACCGTTGTCTGTTGAAAAAGGTATCGCTGTGCGATGATTGAAAATGGGCTCTCACTCGCTTCGCTATGAGTTTGCACCGCAAACTCACCAAACCCACCAAAGGGACACTGTCCTTTTGGAATTCCAATATATGCAAAAAATATGCTGATACGTTCTTTTTATATCATACTGGGGCCCGGGGACAATGCCCCCGGCAGGGGCATGGAGACGGAGTCCCCATTTTGAATTCATCGGAGATACCGCTTTCTCGACAGACTGAGGTCAAGTTTAGTTGACCGGAAGAATACTGTTCCGCCGGCTCCGAACTATTATTTGACAGCGCCGGGAATCGACCGATCTGTCCCCGATCAGCCTCATCCTGCTGTCCGAATGGGCTTGACAAAAGTTTTTCGGCGGTATATAATCAATATTGTAGGGGGGATGATATGGATAAAAAGGGGACAGGCATGACGGAATTCCGCGTGACCGGCATGAGCTGTGCGGCGTGCAGTGCACGCGTCGAGAAGGCCGTGCGCGGCGTGTCGGGCGTCACGGAATGTGCCGTCAGCCTCCTGACGAATTCCATGCGCGTGTCGGGCGATGCACCGCCGGAGGATATCATCGCGGCCGTGACGAAAGCAGGCTACGGTGCCTCGTGCAGCGGCAGCGATGCCGTGCAGGAGCCTGCGGATGCCGGTGCGCTGACCGATACCGAGACGCCTCGTCTGCTGAAGCGTCTGGTGATTTCGCTGGTTTTTCTGCTGCTGCTCATGTACTGCGCCATGGGGCACACAATGTGGCATGCACCGCTGCCGGGCTTTCTCGCGGAGAATCCTGCCGCGCTCGGCCTGACGCAGCTTTTGCTGACCGTGCCTGTCATGGTCATCAATCAGCGGTTCTTTATCAGCGGCTTCCGGGCCGTCATGCACCGTGCGCCGAATATGGACACGCTGGTCGCGCTTGGCTCCTCGGCATCGTTTTTGTGGAGCATATACGTGCTGTATGCGATGACGGGGGCTCTCATGGACGGAAATCTCCCGCATGCACATCATCTGCTGCATGATCTCTATTTTGAGTCTGCGGCGATGATTCTGACGCTGATTACGGTCGGAAAAATGCTTGAGGCCCGCTCCAAGGGCAAAACGACCGATGTCCTGAAAAGTCTCATGCGCCTGACGCCGAAAACCGCAGTTATCATGGAAAACGGCACGGAGCGAACCGTTCCGGTCGGGCAGGTTGTTCCGGGAACTGTGTTCCTTGTGCGGCCGGGCGAGCAGATTCCGGTTGACGGAATTGTCCGGGCGGGCAGCGGTGCGGTCGATGAATCCGCGCTGACCGGCGAGAGCATCCCCTCTGACAAGACAGCGGGGAGCAGCGTATCTGCCGGAACACTGAATCAATCCGGCTTTCTGCGCTGTGAGGCAACCAGAACCGGCGCAGATACGACGCTTTCGCAGATCATCAAAATGGTCGGCGATGCCGCCGCGACCAAGGCGCCGATCGCCAAAACGGCAGACAAAGTCTCCGGTATTTTCGTGCCTGCGGTCATTGCCGCTGCGGTCGTCACAACGGCGGTCTGGCTGCTGATCGGCCGGGAATTCGGTTATGCGCTGGCACGCGGGGTCTCGGTGCTGGTGATTAGCTGCCCCTGTGCGCTCGGCCTTGCAACGCCTGTCGCGATCATGGTCGGGAGCGGCGTCGGTGCGCGGAACGGCATTTTGTATAAAACTGCTGCGGCGCTGGAGGGCACCGGCCGTATCCGGATTGCCGCGCTCGACAAAACCGGAACGGTCACGCAGGGGCGGCCGGAGGTCACGGATATCCTGCCGGCAGACGGCGTCACCGAGCGCGAGCTGCTTTCCGATGCGGCGGCGGTCGAGCAGCACAGCACACATCCGCTGGCACGCGCAGTCTCTGCGTATGCAGCCGAACAGGGCATTTCAGCGGCGGCTGTCTCGGACTTTCAAGAGCTGACCGGCAGCGGTGTGCAGGCGCGATGCGGCGGCGCGGCGCTGCGTGCGGGCAATCAAAGCAGCATCGGCATTTCACTGCCGGAGCAGCTTGCAGCACAAGCTGAGACACTCGCCGGACAGGGCAAAACGCCGCTGTTCTTTCTGCGGGACGGACAGCTTCGCGGAATGATTGCCGTTGCGGACGTCATCCGGCCGGACAGTGCTGCTGCGATTGCGAAGCTGCATGCGTTCGGCATTCGCACCGTCATGATAACCGGCGACCGCACCGAAACGGCCGGGGCAATCGGCAGGGCGGCGGGTGTCGATCAGGTCATCGCGGAGGTTCTGCCGACCGAAAAGGCAGATGCCGTCAGACGGCTGTCTGAGCAGGGGAAGGTCTGTATGATCGGCGACGGCATCAACGATGCGCCTGCGCTGACGGCTGCGGAAATCGGCATGGCGATCGGCGCGGGAACAGATGTTGCGCTTGATGCGGCAGATGTTGTGCTGATGCAGAGCAGCCTCACCGATGCGGTCAATGCGATCGCACTGAGCCGCAAAACGCTCCGGAACATTCACGAAAACCTGTTCTGGGCATTCATTTACAATGTCATCGGCATTCCGCTTGCGGCGGGCGCGCTGGTGCCGTTCGGCCTGACGCTGAATCCGATGTTCGGAGCCGCAGCCATGAGCCTGTCGAGCTTTTGCGTCGTGACGAATGCGCTGCGGCTGAATTTCTTTCAGCCGGAGAAAGCGGGCAATGCTGCGGAAATCAACGAAAATACGAAAGGAACGGTGGATCAAATGGCAAATGTCACTCTGGAGATCAAGGGTATGATGTGCCCGCACTGCGAGGCGCATGTGAAAAAGGCACTCGAAGCAATGGAGGGCGTGACGGTCGTCAGCGTCAGTCATGAAGCGAATACGGCCGAGGTTCAGACCGCTGCTGCGGTCGGTGAGGATGCGTTCCGGCAGGTCATTGCCGATGCAGGCTATGAGCTGACCGGCATTCGCTGAGCCTTAAAAATTTGCAGAGGGTATTGACAAATGAAAAAAACTGTGCTATAATTTAATACAGTAAAACTGTAAACCGTTGATGCGGAGAGAAACCGTGCGTATGACCCACAGAGAGCCCGGGAGGCTGAGAGCCGGGCGGAGCACAGCGTTCGGAATGGCCCGCGGAGGGCGCAGCCGGCAGATCATGTGAGCATGCCGGAAAGCTGCGACGTTCCGGCACACGTTAGCTGCCGGGGATATGGATGTATCCCGAAAAGTGCATGCCGCGCAGACTGCGCGCATGAATCAAGGTGGCACCGCGGATGTAAAGAACCGTCCGTCCTTGACAGCATCGTCAATGATGTCAGGGACGGGCGTATTTTTGTCTCTGCGTCAAATAAATCAGCCGAAGGAGCGATGATTCATGTCTATGGAAATCCCGTACAAAATCTACCTGGAGGAATCCGAAATGCCGAAAGCGTGGTACAATCTCCGCGCCGACATGAAGGAGAAGCCCGCACCGCTGCTCGACCCGCAGACGCATCAGCCTGCAACGCTCGATATGCTTTCTGCGGTATTCTGCCGTGAGCTTGCCGAGCAGGAGCTCAATGACACAGAGCCGTATATCGAAATTCCGGCGGAGATCCGCAATTTTTACAAGATGTTCCGTCCGTCGCCGCTGGTGCGTGCATACTGCCTTGAAAAGCAGCTCGGTACGCCCGCAAAAATTTACTATAAATTCGAGGGCAACAACACCTCCGGCAGCCATAAGCTCAATTCTGCAATCGCTCAGGCATATTATGCAAAAAAGCAGGGGCTGAAGGGCGTTACGACCGAGACCGGCGCGGGTCAGTGGGGCACGGCGCTCTCAATGGCCTGTTCGTATTTCGGGCTGGACTGCAAGGTGTTTATGGTCAAGGTCAGCTATGAGCAAAAGCCCTTCCGCCGTGAGGTCATGCGTACCTACGGCGCTTCGGTCACGCCCTCTCCCTCCGAGACCACGGCGATCGGCAGAAAGATTCTCGCAGAGCACCCCGGAACCGGCGGCAGCCTCGGCTGTGCGGTGTCTGAGGCGGTTGAGTGTGCGGTCTCAAATGAGGGCTACCGCTATGTGCTCGGCTCCGTGCTGAATCAGGTTTTGCTGCATCAGACCGTCATCGGCCTTGAGACCAAGACAGCGCTCGAAAAATACGGCGTTAAGCCGGATATTCTCATTGGCTGCGCAGGCGGCGGCTCGAATCTCGGCGGCCTGATCTCGCCGTTTGTCGGCGAAAAGCTGCGCGGCGAGGCGGATTACAAATTCATCGCGGTTGAGCCGGCCTCCTGTCCGAGCCTGACCCGCGGCAAATACGCCTATGATTATGCCGACACCGGCCGCATCTGCCCGCTCGCGAAGATGTATACGCTGGGTGCGGATTATATTCCCGCACCGAACCATGCCGGCGGTCTGCGCTATCACGGCATGAATACGACCCTTTCCGCACTGCGGGACAGAGGCATTCTCGATGCCGTTTCATATAAGCAGACAGAGGTCTTTGAGGCAGCCGTGCAGTTTGCACGGGTCGAGGGAATCCTCCCCGCACCGGAAAGCTCGCACGCGATCCGCGCCGCGATCGACGAGGCGATGAAGTGCAAGGAGACCGGCGAGGAAAAGACGATCGTTTTCGGTCTGACCGGTACCGGCTATTTCGATCTCTACGGCTATCAGAAATTCAATGACGGCCTGCTTGAAAATTATGTCCCGACCGATGCAGAGCTTGCAGAATCCCTGTCCAAGCTGCCCAATATCTGACAGAAAAACGCCCCGCAGATCCGTCTGCGGGGCATCTGTTTTAATCAGGCATTGCTGTGCGATCATCTGGAATGAGAAACCATTGTCAGTCATTGCGCGGTGATATGGTCAGAATACGCTTGACAAGCTCGGCGGCCTTCTGATCGAGAAACGGCTTGTGCAGTGCCGCGATGTAATAGGCTTCCAGCTCATCATGAATGCGGAGCGCCTCTGCAAGAATGCCGACGGTGCGCTGTTCGACATCCGCTGCCGTTTTGGTACAGAATCGGATGAGCTCCCGATGCTGCTTCAGTACGGCGGCATCATAAAAGCGGTTCATGCTGACGGCAGAGAGCGGCTTTTGCAGGCTTTCCGGATGCACCGCCGCCTCTGCGATCACCGCAAGTCTGCGCTCCGGCAGAATCAGATGGGTAACGGGGCGGCTGCTCTGGGTCAGTGCGTGCGTCACCTCACATGTCTGCCCTGCGGCCGCAGCCAGCTCTGCCAGCATCTTCAGCAAATTCTGTGAAGCTGCAAGGGCATCGTCCCGCAGCAGAATCAGGTCGAAATCCTCCGGCAGCAGCGTGAGTGTTCCGTGCGGCGTGACGGCACAGCTCTGCCGTTCAAGCACCCTGCCGCCCGAACCGTCACCGCTCTTGGGCAGAATGCGCTTGGCAAAGCGTGCGGCAAACCCCTCCAGCTTATCGCGGAGCAGAGCCGATTCGCCCGCAGAGGCCGCACTGTCGAGCAGGTCTGCCATGCCGGAAAGACCTCTGCGCGCCTGTGCGTGCGCTGTCTGATTCTGCGCATAGAGTGCGGTGATCTCTGCCTGCACATCCCGCAGCTTTTCTGTTTTCAGACCGGCTGCCAGATCGGTCAGCTCGCCGGTTACGAAGGGGAGCGGCGTGCTGTTCTCATGCGGGGCGGTCGCATCAGCAATGAATACGCCGCGCTCCTCCAGCACGACGGCATCGAGCGAATGCGGGTCGGAGGCGCAGTGATAAACCGAAACGCGCTCGCCGGAAAATGCCGCTGCAATCTTTTTCATCAGCGTGGATTTGCCGGTTCCGGGGCCTCCCTTCAGGTAAAAGCCGTAGCATCCGGCCTGCTCCTTCCAGAACGATGTTGTAAAACCGGACGGCGAGGCGCCGCCCAAAAAATATGCTCGTTGCATCTCAAACCTCCTGATTGCGGCTGACTGCCGTTTGCTTTATTTTATGCAGACAGCGCTTTTTTGTGTATCACCTGCGGCGCGCCGGCATCTGCCGTTCTGAGTGAAATTATTTGTAATATGTGCCGACTGAAGAATAAAATCCGCATATGGAAACACATTTTGTGCAAAAGTACTTGAAATTATGTTGGAGATGTGCTATAATAGAAACAGTAATGTGCATTTTTGTATGGAGGAGGTGCGGCAATGCAGAAAATCGGCCGTTCCATGAGTATTGCAATGGGTGTGACACTGAGCTTTCTGCTCTCGCTGACCGGCTGCCTGATGTCCGGACACTTCTCTCTGCCCGGATTTCTGCTCAGCTTTCTTGCGAGTACGGCAGTCAGCCTGCTGATCGGCTTTTTTGTGCCGATGAAGCCGCTGACCGACTCCCTTTGCAGAAGCATGCCGCAGAACAGCCTGAAGCGCCGCTGTGCGGAAGCGCTGATCGCGGATTTGCTGTATACGCCCGTCATTTCCGTTCTGATGATGGTGCTCGCATATTTCAATGCAAGGCGGCACGGCGGTTCGATGCCGTTTCTGCCGGTGCTGCTGAAGACACTTTTCATCAGCCTTGCGGTCGGCTATGTGCTGATCTTCGTACTGACACCGCTTTTCCTGCGCATGATTCTCAGGGCGTCCGGCGTCGGAAAGCCGCCGCAGGATTAAGCTGCATGTGACAGGATGCTTTTTCAGACAGAGGTGAGAAATCAATGAATCCCCTTGCGGAGCAAGTCAATTCTGCCGGACGGATGACCTATGAACGTGCAGCTTCTGCGCTTTTCGGCGACTATTCGCGTGTTTTTGTGGTTCGGGACAGCAGCGGACGCTATACGGAATACGCCGTGAACGGTGACAGGACGCTTTCGGCGGTCGCCTCCGGAACCGATTTTTATGCGGATCTCCGGCATTACGCGGCGCGGGAGATCTGGCATGAGGACCGCGGCCGGGTGCTGAAGATGCTGGACCACGAGCGCCTTTCCGAGCTGCTCTCAGAGGGATGCTCCGTTGCGGTGAATTACCGCATAACCGAAGGCGATGGCGTGCTGTATCACGCGCTCAAGGTGACAAAAGGATACGGCAGTGACAGCGGCCTGGTCTTTTTCGGCGTCCGGCGCATCGGACGGCATATGCGCCGCTATGCTGCCGCTGCGGTCAATCATGAGCTGTACAGCCAGATTGCCGGCGCGCTTGCACGCAGCTATGAGGTGATCTATATCGTGAATGTGGTGACCGGCAGCTATATGGAGTACAGCGCAAGTGAATCCTATGCGCGGCTCAATGTCAGCCGGGGCGGAACCGATTTCTTCGGTGATACGCAGAAAAACCTCAAAACCGATATTTTTGAGGCGGATTACCGCATGATGGCACAGTCCATGGAGCGGGAAACGCTGCTGAAAAATCTTGATGAGAACGGCTCGGTCACGCTGACCTACCGCCTGCTGCTCGACGGCGCACCGCAATTTGTGACGCTGACAGCAATCCGGCAGGAGGATGACCCGGAGCAGTTGATTATTGCTGTTGCGAATATTGATGCATCGAAGCGGCGGGAGCTTGCCTACCGGGAGGCACTCGGCAGCGCACTCGACCTCGCGCACCGCGATGCACTGACCGGTGCGGGCAGCAAATATGCCTATGTGCAGACCGAATCGGAGCTTGATGAACGCATTGCGAAGGGCGGAGAAACTGCATTTGCCGTTGCGGTCTGCGATATCAACGGGCTCAAGCGCATCAACGATACAGAGGGGCACCGCTCCGGCGATGCCTTCATCCGGGATGCGTGCCGCATGATTACAGCAGTGTTCCGGAAAAGCCGTGTGTTCCGCGTCGGCGGCGATGAATTCGCCGTGCTGCTGCTGGACAAGGAATATGAAAAGAGAGAGGCGCTGCTTGCAGAGCTGAAAAACATGCAGGAAACACAGAAGGCCGCACAGCTTGTGACAGTTGCCTGCGGAATGGCCGATTTTATTCAGGGGAATGATTGTCGGGTTCAGGATGTCTTTGAACGCGCAGACCGTGCAATGTATGAAAACAAAAAGCTGTTCCGGCAATGAGCAGAATGCATGCTTCGGAGCTGCGATCTATTAGGGGGATCGAAATGGATAATATGCGATTTTTTACACTTCTGGAGCGGCTGATCGTTGCGCTGACCGGCAGTGTATCGGATGAGAGTCCAGATATCGACCTTGTGAATTCAATTCTGAGAGAGATCTGTATGATGTTCCGGCTCTGTAAGGGCGAAACCTGTTTTTATGAATCTGTGAATCATGAGCGGCTCGGCAAGGGCGAAAAGGCTGTCTGCTATGACAGCGGAGAGCCCTGCGTCACGGTCATGGAGATCCGTGTTGTGACAAAGGTTATGGCGGTTGTCACCTGCTCGGTCTATATGACAAAGGAAAACGCGGAGCAGGCACCCCTGACCGACGAGGAGCGCGAAAAGCTCGATATCGTCATGCGCACCGTCCTGAACTTTGTCAGCAGAGGCCGGCTTCAGACCGTCGTGCAGCGCCTTGCGTTTCAGGATGACAGAGGGTTCCGTAACCCGCGCTTTTTTCAGCGGCATCTTGCAAAAATCAATGAGCAGCAAAAGCTCGGCGGTATGGCCGCGATCCATTTCAATCTGCGGCACTTTGCGCTGGTGAATCAGGAGATCGGCCGGAAAGCGGGCGATGTGGTCATGCGCAACCATATCAGCGGACTGGAACGGCTGCTCGGTACGGACGGTGTCGTCTGCCGGCTGGGCGGCGATAATTTCGTTGCGCTCTGTGCCGGAGACTGCCTCGACAGCGTGGTCGCCTATCTCGCGGAAACGCCGGTCTTCTATGATGTCAACTTCGGCAAGCGCGTCAGGATCTCCGCAAGTGCGGGCGTGTACCGCATTCCGGAGGGCTTTGTCATGCAAGACCCCGGCGAGATCATGGACAGGATCATTACCTCCTTACAGGCAGCCCGCAACGGCGGCAAGGAGCATATCATTTTTTACAACGACACCCTGCGCGAGCGCAAGGAAAAGAAAATGCGCGTGCAGCAGCGCTTTCCGGAGGCTCTGCGCAATGAAGAATTCAAGGTCTATTATCAGCCGAAGATCAATATTCTCACCGGCCGCCTTGCCGGCGCGGAAGCACTCTGCCGCTGGGAGCGCAAGGGCCGCCTGATTTACCCGGACGATTTTATTCCCGTGCTGGAGGAGACCACGGATATCTGCAAGCTCGATTTTTATATGCTCGACCATGTCTGTCAGGATATCCGCCGCTGGCTGGATGAGGGCAAAGATGCCGTGCGTGTGTCGGTCAATCTCTCGCGGCGGCATATGATGGACATTGACCTGCTTCAGACGATTATCGACATTATTGACAGCCGCAATGTCCCGCATCAGTATATCGAGATCGAACTGACCGAGACAACAACTGACGTCGAATTCCGCGATCTGAAGCGTGTGGTCGGCGGTTTGCAGCAGGCCGGTGTGTTTACCTCGGTGGACGATTTCGGTGTGGGGTACTCCTCACTGAATCTGCTGCGTGAGATTCCGTGGAATGCGCTGAAGGTTGACCGGAGCTTTCTGCCGGTCGGCGACGATGCGGAGAGCAGCAGCCGCTTTGTGATGTTCAAGTATGTCATTGCAATGGCGAAGGAGCTCGGTTTTTCATGTATTGCAGAGGGCGTTGAGACACAAAGACAGCTCGATCTGCTGCGGGATAATCACTGCGATCTGGCGCAGGGTTTCCTGTTTGACCGGCCGCTGTCCGTCGAGGCATTTGAGGAGCGCCTCAGCGGGCATCGCTACAGTGTTGAGCATACCGGTAAATAAAGCGGTATCTCCGATGAATCGAAAACGGAGGCTCCAGGGAGTGGATATTGCAGGGATTTTCAGCACGTAACCGGCGATGTCAAATAAAAGTTTTTGGTCGAGGGCAGAGCCCTCGTCGCAGGGTTTGCACGCAAACCCGTGAGCAGACGGCGAAATACTCTTTCTTATCGTTCAAAAGCGCGAAAAGAGGGGGCTTGGGAGAGAGAAAACAAGAGTTTTCTTTTCCCCATTACAAATAATATGTACCACTCTTGTACAGACTGTTATTTGAACAATAAAATCCCCCGATTGGCCGCTCTATGAATGATTGCGCCGCGATATCATAACCAAAGCCCGCTGTACGCAAATACAGCGGGCTTCGTTTGTTGTTATAGTATCTCCGACGGATTCAAAATGGGGGCTGCTCCCGCGCAGAGCTCTGCCAAAGGAACACGCTCCCCATTATCCATCTGCCTTTGTCTATTGCGTCACGGGCAGCACATGCGCGATATAGCTGGAATCCATAACGCCCTGACAGTATGAGATCTTATTCCGGACAATCGTTTTGATGCGCTCAACATAGTCATCCGGTATCTCGGCATCCTCGTCATCCGGCGTAAAGGTTCCCTTTGCGGAGAGATATGTGCCCAGCTCGGTGCGCCAGTTATACTCGCGGTCAAAATAAATCGCTTCTGCATCCGAAAAGACATCGCGCCCCGGCATCAGCCGCGAATCATATTCCAGACCGAACAGGTTGGACAGCGTCGGCAGCAGATCAAGCGATGAAGCCGGTGCATCAACCTCGATCGGCTCGTCCTCCTCCAGACAGCCGCACCACAGGATCGCGGCATTGTGGTCTCGCTGCACGGTGTTTGTCACATCCTCTCCGTACAGCTCCGACAGATATTTCATCCGGCCGTAGGATGCGTTGTCATCAAGGCCGTAGGGGAAATGGTCTGCGGTCATGCAGATGACGGTATCGTCCGCGATGCCCTTCTCCTCCAGCGCCTTGACCAGCACGGCAAGACCGTTTTCCAGCTCAATATTTGCCGCGAGATATGCCTTCACCTTCTCGGAATACTCCAGATCCTCGACCTTTTCCCAGTTCCGGCGCGCCGCTGCATTGCCCCGGTCATAGCCGTTATGGCCGCTGACGCTCATATAATATACATTGAAATGCTCCTGATCTATGTACTCCTGAAGCGTTCCCTCGATCATATCCTTGTCGCTTTCGGGCCATTCATACTTGACATATTTCTCCATGCCGTTGCCGTAGCCCATAAAGCCCTCGGAGTAGCCCAGACGGTTATGCGTTTTGTTGCGCGAATAAAACGTATAGGAATTGTTGTGATACGCCTTGCCCCAATATCCCTGCCGGTTGAGCTGTGAGCCCATTGTCAGATAGACATTGTCATTCTGCGTGAAAACCGGGAAGGATGCGCCGCCCTTCATTGGCAGCAGCCCAAAGACGTTCTGGAATTCGCCGCCGGTCGTTCCGGCGCTGGCCGGCTGGTAAAAGTCATTGAAGTGTATGCCCTTTGTCCAGAGGCGGTAGAGTGTCGGGGTGAGATCCTTGCGGATGGCCTCCTTCGTGAACGCCTCGCAGGTGATGAAAATTAGGTTTTTGCCCGCAAACATGCCTGTATACTGATTCTTGGATGAGGGGGTCAGTGACGCTACGTATTTATCCAGCGATGTCCATGTGCCGCCGCCGTCCTGCTCCGCCATGGCCGCAAAGTCGATATCCATGACGTTTTTGCCGTAGGTCGTGGTCGTGGTGGTGGTCGTGGTTTCATTCTGAAGGCCGGTCGTGACCGTCGTGCGGGTCGTGACGGCGGTTGTCGTCACCTCCGGCATTTCCAGCTCGAATTCGATCTCCTGACTGCCCGTTCCCTTTGAAATATCAAGGCGCAGACCCGTCAGCAGCCCGAAATTGCTGACCGCAACCGGAAAGCTGTATTCCTTGTCATAAAACGCAGTGTAGCGCTCGCTCAGCCGCACACCGCCGATGCCCAGCAAAAAGCAGACAAGCACCAGCCCGGCGGTCGTGACGCGCTGCACCCAGTTCATGCTTTCTGCATCATCGGCTTTCTTTCCCAGAATCAGGTACAGCACCGCCGGCACCGCCAGCAGCAGCAGATGCGAAATGCCGTTGGCTGAAAACACCAGACGCATGATCTCATCCTGAAAATCAGTTGCGGCACCGCCTGCGCCGTTGACAACTGTATTGAAATCGTAAAAAAGGTTATATTCCTGATAAACGAAATATTCTACGCCGTACGGAATCATCAGCAGAAAAAGCACTGCGGTCTTAATGATGCGGTTGACCTTTTTGCTGAACAGCGTTGACACCAGCGAGAGAATCCCCGCCGCAGACATCGAAAATGTAAAAATCAGCAGCAGATTCGTCCCGAAGGCTGAACGCATCGTCGAGCATTTGAGTACGATCTCAAAATAAAACAGCGTCAGCGTGAACAGCAGCAGATTGAACAGAAAGCTGCTGCGCAGTGCCGTGACCAGCTTGCTTTGCTTCCGGCTGCTCTTTTTGACGGCTGCGGTTCCGGCAGCAATCCGCTCTGCTGCGGGTTTCACCTTCAGATGCTTCCGCTTTCTGCGCGGGAGCGGCGGAAGTGCCGCTGCTGTGCGCTCCGGAAAGACCCGGCTGTCCTTTTGCATCCGCAGCCGTTCCGCTGCTGCCTGCCGGGGCTTCATGGGTCTGCCGGGACGCGGCTGCCTGCCGTGCTTTCCCTGCCTTTTTGGTTGGTTTTCCATAAAATTTTTATTCACATCCGATCTCCGGCACTTTTGTTACCGGTTCTGACTGTTCCGGCTCAGCGCCGGTTCCGTATGAATTGCGGCCGTTCTGTCATTCGGTCTCATCCTCGCCGCCGTCCCCGTTATCCGCATCGGATTCCGGAGAAGCGGTCGTTTCCGTTGTCTCACTGTCAGTTTCGCCCTCAGCGGTGGTGTCGGTGCTTTCGGCGGGTTCTGTCGTCTTTGCCTCCTCCGGCGTGATGACGCCCTTGGGCACAGGCAGCGATACTGCGGGTGCATCCTCCTGCGAATAATCGTAAAAGCAGAGGTTCATGTCTACATCACCGGAAATGCCGTCAACTGTTCCGGTGCAGCTATACTGCCACATATCGTAATCGTAAATATAGGTCGGGCCGTCGCCGTATTCGGCAAGCCAGAACGGTATCCCCTGAATCCGCGGAAGATCCAGCTTGAACAGTGTCGTGCGCTTGTTCTGATAGATCATCGGCTGATAGCCGAACGCCTTGATATTCTCACAGAACGCCAGTGTCGCATCGGTCAGCGTTTCGACCGGGACATTATCCGTGCGTGCCTCGTTATCATGGAAGATCAGCTCCCAGTCGTACACGACCGGAAAATCCAGCTCGCATCCCTTCAGCTGCTCTGCGGTAAAGACGGCCTCCTCGACTGCCTCCTCCTCGGTGATGGCCTGCGAAAAGAAATATGCGCCGACCTTCAGCCCGGCGGCCTTTGCATCCCGGTAATACTGCTTGAATTTGTCATCTGCCTTGATCGTGCCGGTATCGACACCGTAGCCGCGGTAGCCGACGCGCAGCATGACGAAGTCGATGCCGTCCTCTTTGACGCGGTTCCAGTCGGAAACGATATTGTGCGTTGAAATGTCGATGCCGGTCATTGCATTGAGCGTTTTCTCATCCGCAAAAGAGGCCATGCGGCCGTCCGGCTGCTGCACCATGTTCTCAAGCGGATGCTGCGACAGCGGCACCTCTGACAGAACCGGCAGCCAGATCTGTCCGAATGTGTCATCGGACAGGTAAATTTTCTGCCCGAGACGTTCATAATAGTGATTGACGTCGATCGGCGCGAATTCGACCTTGGAGCTTTCCTCCTCAATCGGCAGCTCACGTTCGGAAATTTGCGATTTCAGGTCGCGCACCTCGCGGCTGCTCTGATACAGCAGGACGCCGAGTGTGCCGATGACGGCAGCGCCGGTGATGGCGGGTATTCCGATTTTGAGAAGCTTCGGGACAACAGACATTGTGGCTTGCCTCCTTTATTGTGTGCGGATAATCTTTGTTTTTTTATAATATGCGCGAATGCTGTCGAAAATTCGCACTCATAACCTCTATTATAACACATATTTTGTGTTTTTTCAAGTGCACAGCAGCGATGGGAGCGGATAATCGGGGATTTTCAGCATGTAACCGGCTCCGGTTCTGCCCCCATGATGAAAAACAGTTGATTTTATTCTCCTGCTCCCACTGCACTTTTTCATATTATATGGTATAACCGGGCAGTGCCCGGCTCCGGTTTTGCGCCCATGATGAAAAACAGTTGATTATATTCTCCTGCTCCCATTGCACTTTTTCATATTATATGGTATAACCGGGCAGTGCCCGGCTCCGGTTTTGCGCCCATGATGAAAAACAGTTGATTTTATTCTCCTGCTCCCA
>JAFXZM010000013.1 GCA_017541275.1 Oscillospiraceae bacterium
CTACGGGGTACTTTCCCCAAGCCCCAATCTTCCCCTTATAGAACGCTGGGGAATTTCGCGCTCTGCGGAGCGCGACCAGAGGCTCTGCCTCTGGACTCCGCAAGCCTTTGAAAAGGCTTGAGCGAAACTTTTAATATGGACGAAATTGAAACGATTTGTTTTAACCTTATTTTTCCGACCACCTAAAAAATTACATACCCGATTATTTCAAATAACAGGAAGGTACACACGCATGCGTGCAGTTACATGGAATGTCAACGGGCTGAGAGCCTGTGAAAAGAAGGGCTTTGCAGACTTTTTTGCCGCGGTGAATGCGGATTTCTTCTGCATTCAGGAAACCAAAATGCAGGTGGAGCAGCTCGGAGAGCTGAAATTTCAGGCGGAGGGCTGGCATGCCTTCTGGAACAGCGCTGAGAAAAAGGGCTACTCCGGAACTGCCGTCTTTGCAAAGCAGGAGCCGGTCTCCGTTACGAAGGAGCTCCCGACCGGCGGCGTCTCGAATGAGGGGCGCGTGCTGACACTGGAATATCCGGACTTTTTTCTCGTCAATGCCTATGTGCCGAATGTACGGCGCGATCTCGAACGCATCCCCCTGCGGATGGCCTGGGAGGATGCGCTGCGGGCACATCTGACTGCGCTCGATGCGAAAAAACCCGTGATCTACTGCGGCGACCTCAATGTCGCACATCAGCCGATCGACCTCAAAAATGCCAAGGCCAATGAGGGCAATGCCGGCTATACACCGGAGGAGCGCGCGAAAATGACCGAGCTGCTCGCCGCCGGCTTCACCGACGCCTTCCGCTTCAAATATCCCGACCGCACCGATGCCTATACGTGGTGGTCGTATATGGGCAGGGCAAGAGAGAAAAATGTCGGCTGGCGCATCGACTACTGGCTGACCTCGAACCGCATCAGCGGCTGCATTCAGGATGTCATCATTCACGCAGAGACCATGGGCAGCGATCACTGCCCGCTGGAACTGCAAATAGATTTATAATATTCAGAAACGGAGTAGATTCACATGAACGAAGAACGCAACGAAAGACCGCAGCGCCGTCCGCAGCAGGGCGGCCGTCCGGCCTCCGCCCGCAGACCCGCCGCCCCGCAGCAGCGCACCCGCTCGGCCGCTGCTGCTCCGCAGCGCAGACCGGCACAGAAAAAGGTCAAGCGCAATTACACCAGACTGTACATACTGATCGGCGCATTTGCTGCAATTCTGCTGCTCTGCCTCGGCATCTGGAAGCTCAAGGGCAGAGACTCCGGTCAGAGCGGCACCAAGAACGCCTCCTCCTCCTCTGAAATGACCACGACAACCACGACTGAGCCGATCGTTACGGAGCCGCCGATCGTGCAGCAGATTACATTTGATACGCCGTCTATGTATTCCGTCGGCGCGGGCGCAGAGCTGACTGACGTCAGCGGCGATCAGAAAATGCGCGTCCTTGCACCGCAGGGAACCGATAACGCTGAGATCGTCTTTGACCTCGCACAGATGGTCGGCACAGCACGCATTGCCGATATCCGCAAGATCAGCATGGATATCACCTGCACCGCAAACGGCCCGATCGGACAGGTCAGCAGCAGCCTGCGCGCACTGACGCCCGTTTTCAATGCGGAAACCGGTGTGCAGGAGGGCTCAAAGCCGGTCAAGGTCTCCGATATCCTGCTCATCGACAATGAATCCGCCTCCAACACATGGCATGTCGAGGTCGCACTCCCCAAGGGCATGTTTACGGCGCAGACACCGCAGCTCAGCTTTGTTCGCTATCCCGACAGCGCACAGCCGGAGCTCTATCTCGATAACATTGAGCTGCTCGACGGCTACGGCAATCCGATCGACATTACCTATAATGCACCCGGCGCTCAGACCGGCGCCAATACCGTTCCGCCGACTGACACCACGACCGCACTGCCCGATATGACCACAACAATTCCGCAGTAACAATGCCCCTGAGATGCTCTCTCCGAACGCGGGGAGAGCATCTTTGTCCTGACAGCCGATCCCGGCATTCATCATGCTTTCACATTGCTGTCACTCTTTTCCGCTTGCTTTTTTTTGCAATATCATGTATAATAGAAGAACAACGATTTTTATTTGAGATTTTACGGGTTTCGGGTGCTCCCGCCGGCTGCGCACGGCAGGAGCAATGCAGTACCGCCGCGCAGGGCAGATTGGATACAGAGATGCAGGAGAAAGACAAAATCAACGGAAACGATACCGAAAAGCTCGGACAGGATGCACCGCGCCTGCCCGTTGTCGCACTGCGCGGGCTCGTCGCCTATCCGCATATGGTCATTGACTTCGAGATCGGCAGAAGTGAATCGAAAAAGGCCGTCGATGCGGCGGTCTGCGCCGACAGACGCATTATCCTTGTCGCTCAGCGCGATCAGTCCGTACTTCAGCCCAAGCCGCGCGACCTCTACCGCGTCGGCGTCATCTGCGAGATCAGACAGGTCATGCGCTCCCGCGAGGGAACCCGCGTGCTCGTCGAGGGCCTCAGCCGCGCTAAGCTCACCAGAATTTTTGCGCCTGAGGAGGACGGCTTCTGGCAGGCCGAATATAAGGCCGTGCCGACCTACAGCCGCTCAAAATCTACTCCGGCGGAAATTCAGGCAATCGTCAATTCCGTCAAGGATGAATTCGCCCAGCACTGCCGACTTTCCCGCAAAATGCCGCGCGAATTCGCCGAAATGGTGCTGACAGAGGAGGAACCGCAGCTCCTGTTCGAGGGCATCTGGTCAAACCTCGATTTTGATTACCATGACAGACAGCTCATGCTGGAGGAGGGCAGCCTGTTCCTCCGGCTGACGATGCTCTATGCGGTGCTCGTGCGCGAGAATGAAGTGCTGAAGATCGAGACAGAGCTGCAAAATACCGTGCAGTCCCGCATAGATCAGGGCCAGCGTGAGATGTACCTCAGAGAGCAGCAACGCATCATCTCGGAGGAGCTCGGCGACGGCGACGGCAATGATCCGCAGAAATTCCTCAGCCAGATCGAAAAGCTCGCAGCCTCCGATGAGGTGCGGGAAAAGCTCCGCAAGGAGGCCGGGCAGCTCACGAAAATGCCCTCGGGCTCGCAGGAGGCCTATGTCGTTTCCAATTACCTCGAAACGGTGCTTTCGCTGCCGTGGGGGATATATACCAAGGAAAAGCTCGATATCCGCAAGGCAGAGGAGCTGCTCAACAAGGAGCATTACGGCCTCAAGCGCGTCAAGGAGCGCGTGCTGGAGGCGATGAGCGTTCATGCCATTCAGCCGGAGCTCACCGGACAGATCATCTGTCTCGTCGGGCCTCCCGGCGTCGGCAAAACCTCCATCGCTCAGTCCGTTGCGAAGGCGCTGGGTCGGAACTATGTCCGTGTTTCGCTCGGCGGCGTCCGCGATGAGGCCGAGATCCGCGGCCACAGAAAAACCTATGTCGGCGCAATGCCCGGCCGCATCATTGAGGCGGTCAGACAGGCAAAAAGCATGAATGCGCTTGTGCTGCTCGATGAGATCGACAAGCTCTCCGGCGACTATAAGGGCGACCCCGCCGCCGCTCTGCTTGAGGTGCTCGACAGCGCGCAGAACCATGCCTTCCGCGATCACTATGTCGAGGTGCCGTTCGACCTTTCCAAGGTCATGTTCCTTACTACGGCAAACGATGCCTCCGCGATTCCCGCTCCGCTCTTTGACCGCATGGACGTCATTGAGCTGAATTCCTACACGCGCGAGGAAAAATTCCACATCGCAAAGGAGCATCTCGTCAAAAAGCAGCTCAAGGCAAACGGCCTGAAGGCGGCGCAGATGAAGATTACCGATGCTGCAATCTATGATCTGATCGACTATTACGGCAAAGAGGCCGGCGTCCGCACGCTGGAACGCAATCTTGCTTCACTGTGCAGAAAATGTGCAAAAAAGCTGCTGACGGAGGACGTCAAAAAGGTCGTCTACACCCCGGAGACCGTTGAGGCTGCGCTGGGACCGCATAAATTCCTCGGCGACTACTTTTCCACCGCCGATACCGTCGGTATGGTCAACGGGCTCGCCTGGACAAGTGCCGGCGGCGTGCTGATGCCGCTGGAAGTGCTCACAATGGACGGAAAGGGCGAGATTCAGCTCACCGGCTCGCTGGGCGAGGTCATGAAGGAGAGCGCCAAGCTCGCGGTCTCCTATACCAGATCGGTCGCGAAAAAGTATAACATCAATCCGGAGCTGTTCAAAAGCAAGGATATCCACATCCATGCCCCGGAGGGCGCGGTTCCGAAGGACGGCCCCAGTGCCGGCGTTACCATGCTGACTGCGCTGATTTCTGCCATGAGCGGCATTCCGGTGCGGCACGATATCGCCATGACCGGTGAGATTACGCTTCAGGGCAGAGTGCTGCCGATCGGCGGTCTGACCGAAAAATCTATGGCCGCCTACAAAAACGGCATCAAAACAGTGCTGATTCCCGCGGGCAATGAGCCGGAGCTTTCCGAAATCGACGAGACCGTGCGCAGCGCGATCCGGTTTATTCCCTGCGAAACCGTCGAGACCGTTCTGGAAACCGCGCTGATTCCGCCGGAATATGATACCAAGCTGGAGCCGCTGCTGCCCGATGAGGCGAAGCTCATTCCGATTATGCCGGCGAAAAAATCACACAGAACGAACGCAAGCATTTCCTGATTATCAATTCAGATAGGGAGTATGGGGATTATGGCAAAGAAAGAATTACAGCAAATGTCTCCGCTGAACGGCGCGGATATGATCGAACGTATTAGAGGTCAGCTTGAATCCAAAACAAACGCCTGTCTGATTGCCATGCTGGTGACGCTGCTGTTTCCGATGATTATTACGTTCTCAATCATTGCTTCCGGTTCAAGTGAATCGAGCATCGTGATCGGCTTCAGCGTGATGTTCGGCCTCATTGTTTTCTGTGTCTGGATCGGGTTTCTCATCTGCCGGAGCCGGGAGAAAAAGGCTGAGGAGCATCTGATCTTCCGCAGATACGGCGGCGCGGACAATGTCGCCGCAATCATCAATGCCGCAGGCGGCAATGTCATCTATGAGGACAAAAAGCATCAGTTCCGCCTGACCCCCACCTATATCATGGCGCCGGGTGACTACACCACGTTTATGCCGACCTCCTATATGCTGCTGGCCTGCAAGGAGGACCGGCGCGCTGCTTTTGCCGTTGCACTGCTTGTTTCGCCGCTGATCGGTGCCGCGATGTCTTCCGGAAAGCCGTCCGGACTGTTCCTTTCAGCCTATAACTGCTTCGGCGACCGCACCGATTACCGCTTCCGGAATGAGCTGACCGGCGGCTCTGCTGAGATCGACAAAATCGTCAATATGATTCAGTATTATGCCCCGCAGTGCGCCGTCGGTGACAGTCCGCAGACCAGAAACTATCTGGCCGTAAATACCAGAATGCCCCCGATGTAACATAATTACAATAGCCGGCATCCGAATTTCGCTTCGGGTGCCGGCTTTTCGTCTCACTGCAAAAAAAATGAGCGCTGTACTGCTGCACAGCGCGTCTGAGGAAAGAGGTTTTATTGTACCGGTGTACCAATCCGGAAACAATTACAACGGTCATGCTCCCATGATACCGCTCAGGCCTTGCCTGATGCTGCTATTATACCCGAAGTGCCGGAAAAAGGCAATTCAGTATTTGCAGATTTACAGCACAAAATGCAGTTTAATTATAATTTGTGCAATATGATAAAGATGAATGCAGGATGCACAGAAACTATGTGAAAAATAACAGAATGTTATGATTCGATAGCAAAGCGTAAAGTTTTCCGGCAATTTCTATACAGAGCGTATTAGGTTATGCTGTGAATACCATATGTTTTCACTTATAGCTACTATAAAGAAATACCTATTTGCTTTTTGCACAAAAATATGCTATGATATAGCTAAGGAAACAACGAACCGGCGAAGAACCGGTCAGGGTCTCTGGGTACCTTTTGAAAACTGAATCTTTCTGATTCGCTGATTTGATAGGGGGATAATCAAAATGAAAGCGAAAAAACTGGTTGCGGGCGTATTGTCCGCTGCAATGACGCTCTCGGCGATGACGGCCATGCCGATGTTCATGGCGTCCGCTGAAACACTGGTAAACAACACGTTCGAGCGCAACTACGACGGCTGGTATGCGACCAATCCGGCTGAACAGCTCGTTGCAGATGCATCCGCCGCATACGATTCCGCACGCGGCATGATCGTGACCGGCCGCCGCTCACCGGAAGACGGTGCAGAATCCGAAAAGGGCTACTACATTGAAGGCGGCACCAAATATGATTACAGCGTGTTCGTCAAGGCTGACACCGACGAACACTATAAATTAAAGCTCACATGGCGGTATCAGGATGATACCACCGGATCCGCAGTCATCGCGGAGACCAACGGCAAGGCGGGCGAGTGGAAGAAACTCAGCGCCAAGTACAAGGCACCGGCAAATACGGTGAACCTGACGCTGACACTGACGACTGACACCGATAATGACTTCTGCTTCGATGAGTTCAAGGTCGTCGGCGAAGCACCGTATCACACAGATGCGGAGATTCAGGCCTATGCAGCAGAAGTCGGCCTGAAGGATATGTACGCAAACTACTTCCGCGTCGGCACATGTATGCCGAACGGCGCACTGAGCAACAATACGATCACTAACATCATCATGAAGGACTTTAACTCGGTGACATGTGAAAACGAGCTGAAGCCGTGGGATACCCTCGTTCGGGACGGTTCGACCGATGACAACATCAAGGTTTCGCTGAACAGCGCGTCCCGTATCATTGACTTCTGCATCCAGCATAATATCGCGATGCGCGGTCATACATTTGTTTGGCACAGCCAGACCAGAAGCTGGTTCTTCCGTCAGGGCTTCAACGACAACGGTTCGTTTGTTGACAAGGACACGATGAACAAGCGCATGGAAAGCTACATCAAGAATATGTTTGCAGCGATCGAGAGCCAGTATCCGGATCTTAACCTGTATGCATATGATGTCTGCAATGAGTGCGTGGCTGACGGTCAGTCAGGCGGCCCCCGTCAGGCGGGCGACAGCAACCAGCAGGGCGGAACTTCTGCATGGGTTTCGGTTTACGGCGACAACAGCTTCATTAAGCAGGCCTTCACCTATGCGAAAAAATACCGTCCGGATGGCTGCAAGCTCTTCTACAATGACTACAACGAGTATGAAGCTGCGAAGAAGAACGGCATCCTCAAGATCCTGAACGAACTGAAGGCTGCCGATCTGATCGACGGCATGGGAATGCAGTCGCATATCACCAGACAGTATACTCCGCTGAACCAATATGTCAGCGCACTGAACGATTATGCAGATGCAGTTGGCTGTGTGCATATCACTGAGCTTGACATTGACAGCGGTGATGCAAGCTACTATCAGGGCGTTATGGAAGCTGCAATGGAGCGTCCGGAAGTAGAAGCGTTCGTCGTCTGGGGTACAACCGATAACACAAGCTGGCGCTCCGGCACAAACTGCCTGCTGTTCAACGGCAGCGGTCAGCCGAAGGAAGCCTACAATAAGCTCGCAACTATGGTTCCGGAGTCCGAATGGGGCGACGGCGATAATCCCGCTGTCGGCGGCGGCAAGGAAGTCAAGCCGATCGAGCCGGATGCTGACGGCTGCTATTTCCACAACACGTTTGAATCCGGCGAAGAAAGCTGGAGCAAGAGAGGCAGCTCGACCGTTGCCAAGACGACCGGCGGCTATGAGAGCAGCGGCGCACTGAGCGTCACCGGCAGACAGGAGACATGGAACGGCGCTTCCACCTCGCTTCGCAGCAAGATCTTTAAGCCCGGTGAGACCTACAGCTTCGGCGCAATGGTCAAGTACACCACCGGTGAGGCGACCGAGCAGATCAAGATGACTCTCCAGTACAGCCTCGACGGCACTGACAAGTATGACGAGGTCGCAACCGTTACCGCTACCAAGGGCGAGTGGGCGGTGCTCCAGAACACCTCCTATACCATTCCGCAGGGCGCAAGCAGCCCACTGCTCTACATCGAAACGCCCGATGAGGGCGGCAGTCTGATCGACTTCATGGTCGATGAGGCATACGGCGGCATCGAGGGCGCAAATCCGCTCAAGGGTGCAATCGTTACAACAACAACTACGACAACAACAACAACTACGACAACAACGACTACTACTACGACCACCACCACCACGACACCGGAGCAGATTAAAGTGACCCTGCTGGGCGATGTGGATGAAAGCGGTGTAGTCAATATCATGGACGCAGTTCTGCTGGCTCGCATTACCGGCGACGATGATGACCTGCCTGTTATCTCAGGGACTGCGAAAGCGAATTCCGATATCGTGGCAGACGGCAGAACCGATGCGAATGACCTCGCAAAGCTGATGCGCTATCTTGCCCGCTATATCGACAAGCTCTGATTCAAGTTCCCCCTAAGTGGTGTGTCGGGCTGGCGATTCACCCTCCCGACCCGACACCCACTCTTCTTTTTTCAATCCGCGTTCTGCGCGGTGCCGTTCCAAAAAACGGCAAATGATACTTCTGCAATTCCAATATTCAGTCTGCCGGAACGGCAGATCACCAAAGAGCACAAAACAGAACGGCGGGTTTATACCCGCCGCTCTGCGGCAAAAACTGCAAGAGAAACAAATAAAACATAGGGTTAACAAGTTCATAACTCAAGAAAAGGGGTTGGCATTTATGGTCAACATGAAAAGATCCTTCGCAAGAGTGGTCTGTGCTTCAGTCATCGCGATGATCTTTACTGCTGTTTCCATTCCGGCCAGTGCAGGACAAAAGCTGCTTGATGCTTCCTTTGAATCCGGAACGGACGGCTTTACGGCGCGTCAGAACGAAACCGTTGCAAGATCAAACGCGCAGGCGTATGACGGAAGCTACAGCATTAAGGTTTCAAACCGCGGCAGTGCGTGGAACGGTGCGAAAGTTGCCCTTGATACCAAATGGAAAGCAGGCGATACCTACGCCTTCTCCTGTGCCGTTTATCAGGAAACCGGCGCCGATGTGGATATGCAGCTTTCACTTCAGTATAACGACGGCACGGAAGATAAGTATGTTCAGGTTGCAGCAGGCTCGGTGCCGAGCGACAAATGGACGGTTCTTGCGAACCCGGCATATCAGATCCCGACCGTTGCCTCAAGCTGCTATCTTTACGTGGAGACAGCGGAGAGCCTCTGTGATTTCTACGTGGACGCGGTTACATCGGAAATTCCGACACAGTATGCAAAGGGTGATGTGAATCATGACGAGGCTGTTGACAAAAAGGATTTGCGGGAAATGCTCGCATTCCTGCAGGGACAGGATGCGGCAATTCAGATTGATACATCTGATATGAACGGCGACGGCAAAATCAACGTCATTGATTTCACCATTCTGAAGCGGCATGTGCTGTTCCCGGAGCGCTACACGACAACAACTGTCACCACTACCACAACAACGACGGCTGCAACGCAGGCGCCGACGGAATGGCCGGAGCTCCACCCCGGCGACAAGTGGTACAATACCGCTGATATCAGTTGGATTCCCGCCGGCAAGAAAACAGTTGCACTGAGCTTTGACGACGGCCCGAATATCAACGGTGATACTTACGGTACACGCATTCAGAATGCTCTGAACAAGCAGGGCTTCCACGCGACCTTCTTCTACTGGGGCGAACGCATCCCCGGTCATGAGAATGAGATCATTGCGGCGGAAAAAGCCGGCCATGAGGTCGCAAACCATACCTGGAATCATCCGGATAATATGGATAAGTACGATGCAGCCGGTGTCCTGAGCCAGTATAACAAGGTCAAGGATAAGCTCAATGATATCCTCGGCGTCAAGCGCGATTATCTGCTGCGTCTGCCGTATCTGAAGAACAGCACCACGATTTCCAGCACACTGCCGGTTCCCTTCCCGAATTCCGGCATTGACAGCGGCGACTGGAGCGGCTCCTCGGCTGATGCAATGGTGCAGAAGATTCAGCGTGCCGCGCAGGACGGATCGCTCAACGGTCAGGTCGTGCTGATGCACGAGACCTACAATTCGACAGCAACCGCAGTCGAAACACTTTGCCCGTGGCTCGCACAGAACGGCTACGTCGTCTGCACGGTTTCCGAGATGTTCAAGTACAACGGCAAGGATATGTATGCCGGCAGAGTTTATAACAACTGCTGGTAATACGGAATCCTCCCCTGAATTTACCCAATATCATTCCCCTAAAGATAATTGTTACTCCAGCAGTAAAGCACCTGTTTTTACCCGGCAGGTGCTTTGCTGCATTTTGCATTTTTTTTCGGAAGGGCGAAAAAAACTGCCCGCTCATTCGTCATAGAGACAGAACGTTCTGAAAAGGAGGGAGACAGCCATGAAACAGGATGATCTGCGGCCGCTGCTTACGCAGATGCGGGCGGGCGACGATGCCGCATTCACAAGGGTCTATGATATGCTCGCAAAGCCGGTCTTTGTCATTGCGTTTCGCATCACGCAGAGCAGAGAACAGGCCGAGGATCTGACACAGGAGCTGTTCCTGAAGCTGTTTCTGACACCGCCCGATGAATCTGTGCGGAATCCCCGCGCGTGGATATTCCAAATGATCCGCAATCTCTCGATCGACGCTGTCCGGCAGCCTGTTCACGGAGAGCTGCCCGAAGCACTCCCCGACCCGGACGATCACGCCGGTCGGGTGCTGTTACAGACGGCGCTCGATGAGGCAATGACTGCACTTGATACGCAGGAGCGCGAGACCGTCACGCTGCATATCAATGCGGAGCTGACCTTTCAGGAGATTGCACGGCTGCAAAGCCGCTCGCTCCCCGCAGTGTACCGCTGCTACCGGCGGGCACTCAAAAAACTGCGGGCGGCACTGGAGGAAGGAGAATTATCATGAAAAAGCGTTTTGTTATGACAATGAGCGCGGCGGTATTTGCCGCTGCAATGAGCGTACCGGCAATCGTGGCTTCCGCTGCAAAGATCTATCAGAGCCCCGCGGTCATGGTGCGGGACTGGGACATGACCGGCTACCCGTCCTATGTCTGCGGCGTCTGGACGGAGACCGGCGAGACAGATGAACTCGTCATCGGCATCGTACCGGGCGAGGAGGGCGAACAGGGTAAGGCGGAGATCCGCGCTATGCTCGAAGATCCCGACAGCGTGACCTTTGCAGAGCAGCAGTTTTCGCATGACACACTCTATATGATCATGAAAAAGATGGATGCATACGTGCCGGAGAAGAAAGTGCCGGACGCTTACGGCTGGGGCGTATATCAAAAGGAAAATTGCATTAACGTATCCTGCAATCTCGAAGCGCCCTCCGGCGAACTGAAGGAGATGATGGATTACTTTGCGAAATATGACGGTGCAGTGGTCTTTGAGCAGGGCGAGCCTGTGCGTTTAATGACGGACGGCATCGAGGAGAGCGAGAGCAGCGAGTTTGTGCCGGACTATGACCCGGATGAATATGACGGACTGCCGGAGTGGAACAGTGTTGCGGAGGATGAATATATCTGGGGCGCAGAGATCGGCGCGGACAAGGACAACACCATTACGATCGGCGCGATCGACCCGAATGAGAATGATGTCGGCGGCACACCGGGGAATGAAATCGGCGCGGTCGCTGACGGCGAGGTACTCACCGGCGCACAGCCCTCGGCTGCATTCGGCGGACTGGAAAGCGGACTGCAATCTGCAAAGAAACCGAATGCGGCACTCTGGGTTTGCTGCGGCTTCGGCACGGCTCTGCTGCTCGGCGGCGGACTGTGGCTGGTGCATGTGAAGCGCCGCGAGGCTGCCATGCAGACGAATACCGGCGCGGTCGTGCAGCAGGGCCGTTTGACCCTGAAGCAGACGGAACAGACTGTCCGCGAACAGACACCGGAGCTTCCGGATGACCTGTGCGAACGCATCCGCGACCGCTCCGGCATGAAAAAATAAAGACAGCACCGGCTCTGTGCGGTGCTGCCTGAACGAAAGCACCCGCCGTACTGTTTCTGTACGGCGGGTGCTTCTGTTTGTCAATGAAGCGGTATCTGCGAAAGGCGCCGCAGCAGTGCATGCTTTCATTCTGCGTATACAAGCTCCGCTTGCGGTCAATGCGCCTGAAACGCCTGTTCATTCCGGCTGAGATATTCCCGCACCAGCGCTTCGGCATCGGCATAGGTTTCCAGCGAGGCCGACCGCGCACGGAATGCCGCTGCACCCGGCCTGCCGCGCAGATACCAGAGTGCATGCTTGCGCGCACCCGCATCGCGAGCTGCTCCGATTTTTCGCTCATTTCCAGAATCATGCGGATATGCCGCAGCATTTCATTCAGCCGCGTCCGGACATCCGGTGCCTCATAGGGCTCGCCGGCGAGCGCATGTGCAATTTCCTCAAAAATCCACGGATTTCCGTAGGTTGCACGCCCGACCATGACCAGATCGCAGCCGGTTTCGCGGTACATCCGCAGCGCATCAGCGCCGCTCTGCACATCGCCGTTTCCGATGACCGGAACCTGCACCGCGGTTTTCACGGCCGCAATCGGCGCCCAGTCGGCCGTGCCGCTGTAATACTGCATTCTTGTCCGCCCGTGAACGGTAATTGCGGCAGCACCGGCGGCCTCCATGCGCTTTGCAAATTCGACAGCATTCACCGAGGCGGCATCCCAGCCCGTGCGCATTTTGACCGTCACGGGCACGGCACCGTCCGCCGCACGAACCGCCGCCCGCATAACGGCCTCTGCCAGCTCCGGCGTTTTCATCAGCGCACTGCCCGCGCCCTGATTCACAACCTTCGGCACGGGGCAGCCCATGTTCAGATCAATCCAGTCCGGCTGAAAGGGCAGCAGCCGCTTCACCGCCTCCGCAATGAATTCCGGTTCGCTGCCGAATAGCTGCAATCCCATCGGGCGCTCCGGCGGCGTAATGCGGCAAAGCTCCGCACTGCCCCTGCTGCCGTAGCAAAGCCCCTTTGCCGAGACCAGCTCTCCGGTACACATGCATGCGCCGTGCTCCTTGCAGAGCAGGCGATAGGCCGTGTCCGCAACCGAAGCCATCGGCGCGAGCGCGGCCGTCTGCGGGACAGTCTGCCCCGCGATTGTCACTGTTTTCATGGTTCTCCTATCCTGTTCAGAAGGCATAGTCCTCCTGCACCTTTGTACTGAATGCGGCCTCTGCCCTGCCAGCAGACAGTGCCTCACAGCCCATTTCGACCTGAAACTCACTGAGCTGTGCGCTGCAACGGTGTCCGGCTCCCGCAGCATCGTCATAATCCACGACCAGATAATACGCGGTTGCCGCACCGGTATACACGCCGTTTCCGTAATATTTTGTCCGCTTGACATGCTTTCTGACGTCTGTGATGCGGATATTTTCGACCGCGGTGATTCGCTTTTCATCCCAGATGACGGTATAATTTCCGCCGATATTGATGCCGCTGCGCACAGTGCCCTTATTATAAGAGAGCACTCTGCCGGTCAGGTATGAGCGGTCAATATGCGGCAGCGCATCGCCGCACTGTCTGAGAAATACGCGGACAGGCGTGCGCAGGAGCTTTGCGAGCCCCCAGCTCAGAAAAATCAGCCCGCCGACCGCGAGAAACACATTTGCCTCGGCCGCCCCGCTGCGCCAGAAAACTGCCGGAATAAAAAACAGCAGCGAGACCCCGGCAAGGACAATGCCGGAGGTTTTCCGGAACCGCCGGTTCAGGTCAGCACGCATGGAATTTGCCGTCACGCGCTGAAAGTCATGTGTCTCGCGGTATTTCCGGTATTTCGCACGCCATTCGTCCTGCTCATAGCGTTCGCCGCTTTCGACCGACTGCCGGAAGGCGGCGTCCTGTTTTTCAGCATGCCGCTCCCATACAAACATCAGCGCGATGATCCCGCCGAGCGCCAGTGCGATCAAAACTGCCGGAATCACGGGTACACCGTAATAGAGCAGCGCAAGAAAGCCGAGCGGTGTTCCGCCGACTGCCGCCAGAAGGAAGCGTTTTCTTCTGTTCAACTCCATTTATCAGCATTTCCTTTTTGTTTTCTGCGCGGTTTGGGATCCGGCAGCTCCGGGTACATCGCTTCGAGCAGCGCACAGAGGTGCTCCCGGTCATCCGGGTCATCGACCAGCAGCATATTTTTCGCACCCGGATAGGGCTGCTGCTCCTCCGCCTCCGGCATCAGCCGTTTTGCAGAAGCAGTCGGTTTGACCAGAAAGCGGTTGTCATAGATTCCGCCGATGATTTTTCCGCGGTAACAGAGTATGTATTCGCCCATCATTGCGCGGTACGATACATCACCCGCAGCCGAAAGCTGGTCGAGAATAAAGTCCAGATATGCCTTATCAGAAGCCATTTGCCGCACCTCAGCCGATCATCTCGCTGTAATTGCCGAGCAGCGAGAAGGAATCGCAGGTATGCTCCATTTCACAGAGCAGCCCCAGCACGCCGTCCTGATGCAGATTGCATTCGAGGTCCATGAAGAAGCGGTAAGAGAAGTTCGTGCCGGGAATCGGCATGCTTTCGAGCTTGCACATGTTGATGCCGAGCGCTGAGATTTTCGCGATCATCTGATAGAGTGCGCCGGGGGAGTTTGCGCAGTTGACGAGAATGCTCATGCGGTCGGCGCCCGCATAGAACGACGCACCCTTGGCAATGCACAAAAAGCGCGTATCATTGTTGCTTTCGTTCTGAATCTGATCGTTCAGCACAGAAAGCCCGTAGAGCTTGGTGCAGGCCTCTCCCGCAATCGCAGCGACAGATTTGTCATGTGCCTGTGCGGCGCGCTGCGCTGCATGGGCAGTGCTGGTGCAGGGAACGACGTCAACGCCGGACAGCGTGCTGATGAATCTGCTGCACTGTCCCGCCGCCTGCTCATGGGTATAAATCGTTTTGATATCGCTGAGCTTGGCCTCCTTCTGCGCGAGCAGCACATGCCGGATCAGCAGCCGCACGCTCCGGACGATACAGAGGTCAGGCTCTCTGAGCAGATCGCAGACCTGCCGCACTGAGCCCTGCACGCTGTTTTCGATCGGCAGGATGCCGAACTGACAGAGACCCGCCTGCACCGCCTGCACCACGGCGCGGAAGCCGTCCATAAAGACGATATCGCCCTTGGGGAACAGCCGGTCGGCGGCGGCACCGGCATGGCAGCCCTCGACGCCGGAAACCGCAATGCGGCCGGTCTGCGGAAAAACAGCCTGTTCATTGGCGCACATCGCCGCAACTCTTGCCGCAACATTGGTCGCCGGGATGAGCTGCGCGGCCTGTCTTGCGCGGGAAAGCTCCAGAATCATGCGAAAAAGCTGGTGTGATGCATCCCCGAACTGTCCGGCATGCTCCCGGACATTCCGCAGGATCTCGCGCTCACGCACGGGGTCATAGAGCGGCTTGGAGGGGTCGCGGCGCTTTGCATCCGCAACCTTGTCGATCAGCTCCATGCGCTGCACAAAGAGTGCAAGCAGCTCGCTGTCAACGCGGTCAAGCTCCGTTCTGATTTCCGGTAAATTCATAAGCAAACTCCTTTTTGTTCTGCGATCGTTTTCTCGTAAATGCTGTAAGGGAACATCCCCCAGCCGCCGAGCTCCAGCGTCAGAAAGCGGTCGTCATTGTAGATTTCCGCAAGTGACGCCGCATCAATTTTCCCGTCTGCGGGCGTATCATTCAAAAGCGTGACCGTCACTCTGACGTGCCGGTTCTCCGGATTCCGGAGCATATCAAAGAGGTGTGCCAGCGTGCCGTCCTCATACATGCTGCTGTCGGTACAGATAAAAGACGAGGTGACATAAACCGGAACGCAGCAGACCGAACCGTAGGCTTCGATATCGACCCCGCCGTCATCGGAAGGAATCAGACGAAACGGCAGATATACGTCAATTTTGTCCTTTTTCTTCTGATGAAAAAGCATCAGCGCACCTCCGCATCGCAGAGCAGAACATCGAGTGCGACCAGTGCCGCGGCTGCCTCAATGACCGGGACAGCTCTCTGTGCGATGCAGGGGTCATGCCGTCCGGCAATCTCGATTTCCGTATTGTCATGCGTCCGGAACGAAACTGTTTTCTGCTTCTGTGCGATCGACGGCGTCGGCTTGATGCCGACGCGGAACCGCACCGGCATTCCTGTGGTGATTCCGCCGAGAATGCCGCCGTTGCGGTTTGTTTCCGTGCGGACATTGCCGTTTTCATCATAGCAGAATGGGTCATTTGCAGCGCTTCCGCGCATCTGCGAGAGTGCAAAGCCGTCGCCGAATTCGACGCCCTTGACCGCCGGAATGCCGAACAGCACTTTTGCGAGGCGGCTTTCGATGCCGTCAAACATGGGGTCGCCGAGTCCGGCCGGCAGTCCGACAATCATGCATTCGATGCTGCCGCCGACGGAATCGAGTGCTTCCCGCGCAGCCGCGGCCTCCTGCTGCATTTCCGCGCCGCGCGCATCAGAAATGACGGGCAGCGGCTTTGCGGCGATCGTGTCAAACAGTACGGCGTCCGGCAGCATCGGAAACGGCTCGTCCTGCACGCTGCCGATTGACGAAAGATGCGCACCGACGAAGATTCCGCGCCGTTCAAGAATCTGCTTTGCGATGCCGCCCGCCGCACAGAGCGGTGCGGTGAGCCGGCCGGAGAAATGGCCGCCGCCGCGCATATCGGCATGCCCGTGCCACTTTGCAAACGCGGTATAATCCGCATGCGAGGGGCGCGGCTTGTCGAGCAGATTGCTGTAATCGCCGGAGCGCGTGTTCGTGTTTTCGATCATCAGGCAGACCGGAAAGCCGGTCGTTTTTCCGTCGAACATGCCGGAGATGACCTTGGGGATGTCCGGCTCCTTCCTTGCCGTCGAGAGCGCATTCCGGCCGCCCTGCCGTCGCTCCATAAAACGCTGAAGCGTGTCAGAATCGACCTGCTCGCCGGCGGGGAGCCCTTCAATTACAGTGCCGATGCCGGGACCGTGCGATTCGCCGAAGACCGAAACGCGCAGCCGTTCACCGAATACAGATGCCATAATAATACCTCCTCAGCGGCAGTCATTCCGAGGCGAGATGCTCCGCAATATAATTCAAAAGTGGCTTCCGAACGACCGCCTCACGGTTGTTTTTCCACCAGTCATAGGCTTGCTTCAGGCCGGTTTTCAGCGGTGTGATCTCCGGCGCAGTGTTCATCATTTGTTCCACATCGAGCCGGTATTCGTAATCGTAGAACGGGAAATAAGAACGCTGTGGAATATCATCGGAAACACAAATAAAATCCGGCTTCTTTCCGAGTACATCATAGCACGCCGCGACCCATTCTTTTACAGAAATTGTTTCCGGATTTCCGGCATTGAAAATATGCGTATCCGGACGGGCTTCGAGTATTTTGGCGATCAGTCTGCAAAGATCGGAAATATGATAAAATTGCAGCTCCATTGCGCCGTCCTTTGGCAGATAGAAGGGGAGATTCCGTTCGGCGCATTCAAATACGAAAGCCTCCCGATAGACATTGTTCATCGGCCCGTAAAGGTACGGCGGACGGATCATGTATGCATCCGGAACCCGCTGCAAAAGTGCAGATTCTGCTGCGATTTTATCCGTTCCGTATGCACCCCAGACGGCATTTGCGCCGACTGCCTGCGTTTCACGGAACGGCTGCGGGAGCGATTCCGGATAAACCGCGCTCGAGCTGAGCAGAACATACGTCCCGACCGAATCCAGCGCATCCAGCAGGCCGTTCACATCTGCGGCATTGTACGCGGTGATGTCGAGCACGGCATCAAAATGCCGGCCGCAAAGCAGCATCTTCGCATCATGACGGTCGCCGATCAGCGCCTCGACCCCCGCCGGCTGCGGGCGCGTTCCGCGGTTCAGAACCGTGACGGAATGTCCCTTTTTTGCGAAATATTCGGCCGTGAATCTGCTTGCAAATACGGTGCCGCCGGTGACAAGAATCTCCATTTTTTTGTTCCTTTCGGTTATTCAGAAACGAACTCGCATGTTCCGCCGAGTGCGCGGTAGTCATCGAAGAATGACGGGTACGATTTGTTGACGGCTTCCGCTCCGATGATCCGAACCGGTGCGCTGCATCTCAGTGCAGCGACCGCCGCAGCCATAACGAGTCTGTGGTCGTTTTTCGCATCGACCGTTCCGCCGGTAAGCTGTCCGCCGTACACGGTCAGTCCGTCCGGCAGCTCGTCCACCCGTCCGCCGAGCGACCGCAGCAATTCAGCCGTCGCAGAGAGTCTGTCGGACTCCTTCAGCCGCAGCCGCTCTGCATGTGTGAAATGGGATTCACCCGCGTCAGCGCATGCGGCACAAACTGCCAGCATCGGCAAAAGGTCTGGGATTTCCTCCATAGATACGTCAAAATTGTGCATTGTTCCACATGAAACATGCACAGAATTTGACACGGTTTCGACATTTGCTCCGGCTTTTTGCAGAATCTCGCAAATTTTGCGGTCGCCTTGTGCGGATCCGGCAAGCAGACCGGCTACAGTGATAACGGAATCGGTCTGTATGGCTCCGGCGGTCAGCCAGAATGCCGCATTTGACCAGTCTCCGTCAATCCGGATATGATCCGGAAATCTCAGCGTTTGCTTGCCTTTTACGCGAAAGCGAAGCAGGCCGTTCACAGATTCCGTGTCGATCTCTGCACCGAAAAGCCGCAGCGTTTCGAGCGTCATATCGACATAAGCCGCCGATTGCAGCGCGGTCGTCAGGCGAATCTCACTGTCCGCATCGCACAGCGGCAGCGCCATGAGCAGACCGCTCAAAAACTGCGAGCTGATGTTCCCGGGGATTTCATATTCTCCGCCCGTCAGTGCTCCGGATGCCGAGAGCGGCAGGGATGCCCCGCGAAACTGTACGCCGTGTGCAGACATCGCATCTGTCAGTGTCCCGATCGGACGCTCCGGAAGCCGCCCGGAACCTGTCACGGAAATGTCGCCGCATACACACATCGCGACCGGCAGCAGAAAGCGCAGCGTCGAGCCGCTTTCGCCGCAGTCGAGGTCAGCATGCGCCTGCCGTGTGACCGGTGTAACATGCAGTCCGTCCGCTGTCTGGACAAAGCCTGCTCCGAGTGCTTTCAGGCACCGGACGGTCGCCGCAATATCGTCACAAAACGGTTCGTGCAGCGGAAGCACGCCGCCGTTTTGCGAGAGCGCTGCGCAGATCAGTTTTCGGTGTGCATCCGACTTTGACGGAATGGCGCGGACGGTTCCGGAGAGCTTCGCGGGCGAGCAGATGACGTTCATGCCTGTCCCTCCATTCCGTCCGTGAAAAGTGCCTCAAGCGCGCTGATCGGCAGCTTTTCCATGCGGCAGCGTCCGATCGTTTCCGGCAGAATGACCGTGATCTCAGAGGCGGCGGCTTTTTTGTCGAGCGCGGCGATCCTCGCCATTTCCGATACACCGAACGGACAGACCGTCGGCAGACCGGTACGCTTTAGTGTGTTGAGAATCCGCGCTGCTGCGTCATTTTTGAGGATCCCGCGCTTCACGGCCGCCCGTGTCATCATCGCGGTTCCGATCGCGACGGCATGACCGTGCGAAATGCCGAAATCGGAGAGCCGCTCGATCGCATGCGCCGGTGTGTGGCCGAGATTCAGCATTTTCCGGACGCCTTTTTCATTCGGATCCTCGGTGACGATACGCGATTTATAGATGACCGAGCGAACGATGATTTCCTCGAATTTCTCAGTAGGTACGCCGCTTTCGTAGATCTCAAACAGTGCCGGATCGTCAAGGATGCCGTGCTTGACCGCCTCTGCGGAGCCGTCCTGAATCTCATGTTCGGAAAGTGTTTTGAGCGTGTTGATATCGCAGATGACCGCGCTCGGCTGATGAAACAGCCCCGCGAGGTTTTTGCCGTGTTCGAGGTTGACCGCCGTTTTTCCGCCGACTGAGGCATCGACCGCTGCGAGCAGCGTTGTCGGGAGCTGCACGAACCGGATGCCGCGCAGATAGCAGCCCGCCGCAAAGCCGGTGAGGTCGCCTATGACGCCGCCGCCGAGCGCGACTGCAATGTCCGTGCGGGTCAGATGCGCCTCGCAGAATGCTTCGAGAACGCTGCCGAGCGTGGCGACAGACTTGCTCTCCTCACCCGCCGGAACGACGAATTCGCTCACGGAAAATCCCGCATCTGCGAGAGATTTCTTTACCTGCGCCATGTAGAGCGGCGCGACATGTTCATCGCTGACAATGACGGCGCGGCAGGGCTTCATGACCGCCGCGAGCTCGGTGCCGCAGATATCGAGCAGCCCCGCGCCGGTCAGGATCGGGTATGAGCTGCCGTCGGGCGTGGTCAGAATGTGTCTGTGCATCGGAATCCTCCTAATCGGTTAATTTCCGCCTGCCGAGGCTTTTGCGATTCTGCCCTCTCTGAGGCATTCGCAGAGCGCTTCGGCGTCATTCTTTTCGAGCGCATCGAGATACGGCTTGAGATTGTCGATCAGAATGCGCAGTTCTTCTGCGAGATATTCGCGGTTATCGAGCATCAGCTCCGTCCACATTTTTTCATCGAGCCGCGCTACGCGGGTAAGGTCGCGGAAGCTGCCTGCGGAAAAGCCGCGGCGCTTCTGTGCGGTCGGCGATTTGACATATGCGCCGGAGACAATGTGCGCGAGCTGCGAGGTATAGGCAATGATGCGGTCGTGCTCATCGGGCGTCGAGAATGTCAGATGCGCAAAGCCGATATCGGTGAAGTAGTTTTTGAGCATTTCGAGTGTCGGCAGATCGGTGTTTGCATCCGGCGTGAGGATCATGGACGCGCCGTCAAAGAGGGAGTCGGTCGCATTGACAAAGCCGCCCTGTTCTTTTCCCGCCATGGGATGCCCGCCGATGTATCGGAAGCCGTTTTTCTGTGCGAATTCCGCCATTTTCCCGACGACTGCCCGCTTGACGCCGCAGATATCGACGAGAACGCATTTCGCCTTTCCGAGCTGTTCGGCGTGATCCTCTGTCCATTTGAGTGCCGCGCCGGGCCGCAGCGCGGTAATCACGAGGTCACAGGTTTCGAGCAGCTCATCCGTGAGAGCCTTGTCCATTGCACCGGTCATCCGGGCGAACATCATGACCTCCTGATCGAGGTCAAAGCCGTAGACGGTGTGGAGCGTGCGGGATTTGGTCGCTTTGGCATAGGAACCGCCGATGAGGCCGAGGCCGATGATAGCAATATTCATAACTGTCCTTTCTGGTGACAAATCGTATCTGCTTTTATCCCTTCAGATATGCGTGCAGTGCAGAGAGCTGTTTTGCCAGCGCATCAAACGCCTCCGGCCGCATCGACTGCGGGCCGTCCATGACTGCATGCTCCGGGTCGTGATGCACCTCAACGCTCAGGCCGTCCGCACCGGCCGCGACGGCCGCCGGCGCAATTTCCGGCACCAGCCATGCACGGCTGACCGCGTGGCTCGGGTCAACGAGAACCGGCAGATGCGTCAGCCTGCGCAGAATGGGAATTGCGCTCAGGTCGAGCAGATACCGTGCCTCCGGCTCAATGCTGCGGACGCCGCCCTCACACAGAATGACATTGTGATTGCCGCCCGCCATGATGTACTCCGCCGACATCAGCCATTCCTCATAGCCCGCGCAATGCCCGCGCATGAGCATGACCGGCTTTTCCTGTGTGCCGAGCTCCTTCAGCAGCGCGAAGTTCTGCATATTGCGCGCCCCGACCTGAATGATATCCACATCGGCAAACAGCGGGAGCTGCGCGGAATCCGCGATCTCCGCCGCGATCGGCAGACCGGTTTCCTCGCGGGCAGTTTTCAGCAGGGCGATGCCCTCCTCACCCATGCCCTGAAAGGAATAGGGGGAGGTGCGCGGCTTGAACGCGCCGCCGCGCAGAACAGATGCACCGCTTGCTTTCACGGCCTTTGCGATACTGACGATCTGCTCCTCGCTTTCGACGGAGCAGGGGCCTGCCATGAGGGTCAGGCTGCCGCCGCCGATCTGCGCACCGCCGGCGCTGATGACGGTCGGCTCCGGATGGAATTTCCGGTTTGCGTGCTTATAGGGCTCCTGCACGCGCTTGACGTCCTCGACGATCTCGAGCGCAGAGATGAGGTCTGCGTCGATCGCGGCGGTATCGCCGACAAGACCGAGAATGGTACGCGAAGTGCCGACGCTCTCGTGAACGTCGATCTGCTTTTCCTTCAGCCATGCAATCAGGCTGTCGAGCTGTGCCTGATTCGGATTTTGCTTCAATACAACGATCATTTTCGGGTATCCTTTCGGTATTTTGATGAAAATAGCGGTTTCACTTGACGAAACCGGTAAAATGCGATAGAATAGAAGGGATTGCCGCAACCCGGCGATATACTATAAATCAGATTGGACGGTTTTTCATTATGGCATCTCAAACGGACAAACAAGAGGGCGCGGGCTTCGGCTCAAAGCTGGGCTTCGTGCTTGCTGCGGCCGGATCCGCAGTCGGTCTGGGAAACATCTGGCGTTTCCCGTATCTCGCCGCGAAATACGGCGGCGGAATTTTCCTGTTCATCTATATCATCCTTGCAGTCACATTCGGCTTTGCGCTGATGCTGACTGAAATCGCGATCGGCCGCCGCACGGGCAAGAGCGTCATCGGCGCCTACAGGTCGATTGACAGGCGGTTTTCATTTCTGGGCTGGCTTGCGGCGTTTGTCCCGGTCATCATCACGCCGTATTACTGCGTCATCGGCGGCTGGGTACTGAAGTATCTGTTCACCTTTGCTGCGGGACAGGGCGAGACTGCTGCCGGCGACGGCTCGTTCTTTACGGAATTTATCGGAACAGTCGGGCAGCCGACCGTGTTCTTCCTGATCTTCCTGCTTGCAACGGCTGTTGTCGTCATGCTTGGCGTTGAAAAGGGAATTGAGCGCATCAGCAAATTCATGATGCCGGTGCTGGTTCTGCTGACGGTCGGCATTGCGGTCTATACGCTCACGCTGGACGGCGCGGGTGAGGGGCTGAGATACTACCTGCTCCCGAATTTTGACGGCTTTACCTTTACGAAATGCCTGAAGACGGTTGCCGCGGCAATGGGACAGCTTTTCTACTCCATGTCGATCGCGATGGGCATTATGGTGACATACGGCTCCTACATGCGCAAGCAGGATTCGCTGGAGCAGTCTGTCCGGCAGATCGAGATTTTTGATACCGGCATTGCGGTTCTCGCGGGTCTGATCATCGTTCCGGCGGTGTTTGTGTTCTCCGGCGGCGATGCGGGCGCCCTGAACAAGGGCCCGGGGCTTATGTTTATCACGCTGCCGAATGTCTTTCGGTCGATGGCAGGCGGACAGGCGATCGGTGCTGCGTTTTTCGTGCTGGTTGCGCTTGCCGCGATGACCTCGTCGATCTCGCTGATGGAGACAGTCGTTTCGATCATCATGGAGAAATTCCGCATGAAGCGTGTGCCTGCCTGCCTGATCACGGTCGGCGTCTGCGTGGCGCTGGGCATGCTGTCCGTGCTTGGCTACAGCGCATGGGACACGGTCACAGTCTTCGGGATGCAGTTCCTTGACCTGTTTGATTTCGTGAGCAACAATATCATGATGCCGGTTGTGGCATTGCTGACCTGCACGCTGATCGGCTGGGTTGTGAAGCCGAAGTATGTTGAGGAGGAAGTGCTTGTCAGCCAAACGAAGTTCAGCGGGCGGGTGCTGCTGCGGGTCATGCTGCGATATGTATGCCCGGTCTGCATGGTCATCATACTGGTGACTCCGTTCATCACCGACATCTAACCGGGCAGTGCCCGGTGCCGGGTTGCTGAAGGCGGCACCGTCTCGCTTCTCCCGAGGAGATTCATAGCTGCCGCAGGAGTGCGGCAGGGGATAGCATTCTCTCCGGGTGCTATTCTATTGATGTACCAATTAAATCTTGAAGAATAGATGCGCAGGATTTTTGTCGTGAGACAAGGCAGAAAGCCGCCGCCTTGCTGACGCAAGGCAAGGATTTCTAACGCAGTATCACGGCAAAAAGACAAGCAGATATCTTCA